>JANMZU010000617.1:0-5224 GCA_031383585.1 Betaproteobacteria bacterium | reverse complement strand
CTCGCGCAAGTTGGCTAGACCAACGCCGGAGCCAGTGCTGTCAGCATTGTCGGAGAAGCCCAAACCATTGTCCTCAACCGAAATTACTATGTCATTTTCACGCTGGTAGGCACGCACGACTACACGCCCGCCATCCACTTTCGGTTCCAGGCCATGCTTAATCGCGTTTTCCACCAGCGAGGGCAGCATCATGGGCGGGAACGGCGCGGTTAGCATGTCGTCGGGCACGTCGATGCCAAACTCGAGCCTGGCACCCATACGCATCTTGAGAATGTTCAGGTAGGCGCGAACGCGTTCGACTTCCTGGCCGACGGTGGAGGTGTTTTCGCGCATTTTCGGCAGCGACGCGCGCAGGTATTGGATCAAATGACCGACCATCTGATTAGCGGCCGGCGGATCGACCTCGGTAAGCGCTTGCACATTGGCCAATGTGTTGTACAGGAAGTGTGGCTCTACCTGTGCCTGCAAGGCTTGCAGACGCGCTTCCGTAACCTGCCGGTTCACGTTACTGATCTCGGCTTCCTCGGTCTTTTTGTCAGCAAGCGCCAGGGCACGGCGGGAACGGCCAATATAGTACTTGGCGATAATCAGCACGATGAACAGCGGGATGAAAGTCAATATGAGTGCGGAGCCCACACCGATCCGCCAAACGTCACCCGCCACTTTTGCGCGTATGTCGTCTCGAAATTCAGGTGCCAATGGTGCGAGCGGCGCAATAGGCGGCAGATGAATGCCGGCGTCATCAAGGCCGATGCTAACGCCCGCACCACTCTTGGTCGCATCGCGTGCCGGCGCCGGTTTGCCGGCAATTACTGGTAAGGCAGGTGTTGCTGGCGCGGATGGCGGTGCGACGGTGTTTTTCTTGGTGACGGATTGTTCGCCGATGCTCACTTGTACACCCGGCTTGTTCGGATCGCTCGAATCGACCTGAATTTTCAAGCCGTCCTTAAGGCCTTTACCCAGGTCTACGTCGATGGATACGTTCTTGTCGCGCAGCTTTTTAATTGATTTCAGCGCGGTTTTGGCTGCCAGTTCACGCTCCTTGGCAGTGGCAATCAAATCATCAAACGACTTTGCAGTCGCGGCGGTATCAACGCCCTTGCCGCCCAATTTTTCCAGAGCTTCGCGCTTGGCCTCCTCAATGGTTTCGCGCGCCTCAGTTGCAGACTCAATCGCAGTCTGCGCAACTTCCGTGGCCGTCTCCTGCGCCGCCACGGCTGCTTCCTCAGCGGCCGCGCGCATATCACTGCCGACTTTTGCCTGCGCATTGGAAAGCTCTTTGCGGGCGCGCTCGATTTCGCCTAGCGCACGGTCAAGCTCGGCCTTTCGCGCCGGATCGTTGGCGCGCTCTTTCATCGTTGCAACGATGCCTTCAGCGACATTCAGCGCGCTGTCGCCGAAAGCGAGATCGATTTCGCGCTTGATGGCGCGCCTTTCCCCTGCGGTGGCACCGCTCTCGGCCAGTCGGATTACATGGATTGGCGTCGTAAACATCACCAACGCAACCATAGTGAACAGGCCAAAAAGCGCGATACCCCACCATGGGGTTCTGAAAATGAAGTTGCCGAGAGCTTTAAACATGGTTTGAATTCGGTGCAATGCCAGAGTTTACGGGATGGTCAGAGAATAGGGCCTGGACCCAATTTTCTCAATTCGCAGGGGCTAGATTGCAGAAGCGGCGGCACGAACTGCGGGGACGAAAGCCAAATTCAGTCGAAATTGCATGAATCTACGGATGCATCAGCGTTTACCAAGGACAAATAGTTGTTCGGGCTTGACGGAACTTCTCCAAACCCACCGTTCGTCCAGAGCCCGCCGAAGGTCATGCATGCTGGTTGCTACAAAAGACAGTCCGTCCGCCTAGTCAACTGGTGGAAACCGAACCGTAGCAGCCGCTGGAGGGTGTTGTCCCGTTTCCTCGAGCGAGTTTGCAAACGCTTTCGTTGGCGACACAAATCGGGTGGCTGGCGTAAAATCCATAGGCTTACCATCGGCCAGCACGGTCGACCGTTGCCCGCGTTGGCTGCGGGTGGCGTGGTGCCGCAGAGCATGGTTCGCACTTCGTAACCCAGTAGTACCAGAGGCAAACATTCAATTATTCGCGCGCAACGACGAAGTCGACAGGTTCGAAGCCCAGCTAGCGGCGGCCGGGCAAACCCGTGAGCTGGAATTGGTGCTCGCGCTGGCTTGGCATTTGCGACAGCGTGATTCACAACGAGCGCTGGCCCTGGCGGACGAGGCACAACGACTGCTTCTTTTGTCCAATCGCTCAGAGGCTGAGTGCGCGCTGACCACTGGTCACCTGCAGTTCATTCGCGCCGAAGCGGCATGGTTGATTGGCGATTTGGAACGCGCTGAAACTCTTGCTGCGGTGGCAGAAGCGCAATACGCCGCACAGAATGAGCAAATCGGCGTCGGTGATGTCTACTGGCTCAGAACAGCATTGGCATTTGACCGCGGCGATTTCAGGCAGTCTGTCAGCGCAGCTGACGCGGCAGCCGCAGCATATGGCAAAACTGAAGATACTCAGAGACGCCGCATGGCAGTCGCGAGAAGAGTCTTCTACGGCGCATTTATCGACGCCGCAGGCGCCCAAAAAATGCTGGACGATAGTGGCATCGCGAGTCGCGGCGATACAGACCCATCCGTGACCGTCTGGTTGGCGTCTGCCCGGGGCGTGCTCGCATTTTTTGGCAGCAATTTCGCGGTGTCGTTTCGGCTTTGGGAGAACGCGCATGCCGCAGCGCTCGAAACCGGACAAGTGCGCCAGGTGATCATTTCCGTCGCAAACATCTGCTATGTGCTCATGAGCTTAAACAATCTGGCGTTGGCGCTGGAATGGGCAGAGCGTGGACTGACGCTAGCCCGTGCGTCAAATCTGCCGATTCTGACCGGGCATATGCTGAACAAGGTCGGCGAAGTTTTGCATCGACTCGGACGCCACGCTTCTGCGCGCACCCATTTGCTCGATGCCCGGTCGCTGTTGTTGCCCGTGAAGGAGTCCCAGGTATTTGCAGTTACGGCGGCTACGCTTGGCGAAGTTTCACTTTCGCTCGATCAGAATGTGGAAGCGCTCGATTGGCTTGTGCAGGCAGAAGCCAGCAGCAGGGCGCGGGGAGAAAAGGACAAGCTGGCTATTGCGCTGCGCGGCCGTGCGCAAGCCTTGATGCGACTTGATCGACCCGCCGAGACGCTTGCCGTCGCCCACGAAGCGTTGACTCTTTGCCGGGAAAATGGATATAGGGTGACCGAGATTGAGTCGCTGCAAATAATTGCCGACTTGTATCGCCGGTATGCCCTGCCGATACAAGATGGGCTCACACCCGCCGCAGCGCCGCTGCACTATTTGCAGCTGGCGCTCACGGTTGCAGTGGGCATCGAGGACTACACGATACCCAGTGCATTACTGGAGGAAGCCGCCGCCGAGCACGCCAAGTTGGGAAATCTGGCTGAAGCTTACCGATTGGCGCTGCAGGCGGGCCAGTCGCGCGAGCGCATGCAGAGCAAAGAAGTCAGCAATCGGGCTCTTGCCGTGGAGCTACGCTACGAAACCGAGCGCACCCGTGCCGAGGCGGAACACCACAAACAACTCGCTCGCGCGGAGGCACGGCGCGTCGAACTGTTGCAAGGGGCCGTTGGCACGCTGGAAACCCTGAGCGAGATCGGCCGTGAAATCACCGCAAACCTAGAGGTGACATCGGTATTCAATGCCCTGGAGCGTCATGTTCATCGCTTGCTTGACGCTACGCACTTCGCGATCTATTTGATGTCACGGGATGGTTGCACGTTGCAAACTGCCCTCATTGTTGATGCAGGCAAGCACTTGCCGGTCATCCGTATCAAGCTGGACGACCCCAACTCATACGTGGCCCATTGTGCACGCGAGCGCAATGAAGTCGTACTGTCGCGCAAACCTGATGTGACAGCAGTGAATCCGGCCAGGATTCCCGGCACCTTGGAACCCTTGAGCGTGCTATTCGCGCCGTTGGTGGCAGGGGCACGCCTGTTGGGCGTGATGACCATGCAGTCGCCGCATGCCCATGTCTATGGTGAGCGTGAAACGGCCATCTTTCGCGCACTATGTGCCTATGGCGCCATCGCAATTGCCAACGGCGATGCCTTTGACACGGCGGAGAAGGCGAGGCAGTTGGCTGAGGAGGCGCGTCGTGAAACCGCTAAAGCATTGGAAGAGTTGGGCCGTGCGCAAGCACAACTATTGGAACAGAACAAAGAGCTTGAGTTGCTGTCGACGACGGACCGGCTTACCGGTCTGTCGAACCGCTTGCGATTGGAGGTTGCGTTGGAGCAGGAGTGGGCGCGCTGTGAACGGACCCAAGGATGCTTTTCGCTGATTCTGCTTGATATCGACAAGTTCAAGAGCGTCAATGATACCTACGGCCATCAGATCGGCGACGCGGTGCTGGTTGAGTTGGCGAAGATGCTCAACGACAACATTCGCAAGACCGACGTGGTCGGGCGGTGGGGTGGAGAAGAATTCTTGATTGTCTGCATTGACACCACGGCGGAAGCGGCCACTGCGATCGCTGAAAAGATTCGTACAACGATGGCGGCGCAAGACATTGCGATCACTGGGCCGCAAACAGGCAGCTTTGGGGTGACTGGCTATTGTCCTGGTGACAATATCAAGTCGATGATGCGCCGTGCCGACGCTGCGTTGTACCGCGCCAAAGAGGCGGGGCGTAACCGCATTGAACTCGGCTAGCAAACGGTAGAATAATGGGGTCGTGCTGCGGCGAACAAGATAAACTTGTTCAGCCAAAGGTCTGAATCAACTGCGACCACATACCCTCAATAAACATGAAGCAGCGTCCAGTGCATTGGCAAAACGGCGCAGCGACGCCTTTTCGAGACTGATCGGAAAACGCATGCCGCTTTCATCGTCGCTTCCTCGCCTGAATACTGCGGTCTAACGCGAAAAAATCATGACTCGATCCGAAGATCCCAATCACTTGCCCGCTGCAGCGTTTCAAATACAGACGGACGGCAGCTATCGAGCCAGCAGCCTCACGCGTGGTCCTTGGCATCCCGATCACGAACACGCCGGCCCACCGATTGCTTTGGTGATGCGGGTTTTCGAACATGCGGCCGCAGCGCTCGGACTCGACCATATCGGAAGATTGACGGCGAACCTGTTGCGCCCCGTGCCGATCGCCGACCTGACTGTTGTCGTCAAGACGGAATATGCGGGACGCAACGCGGCACA
>JANMZU010000594.1:0-5924 GCA_031383585.1 Betaproteobacteria bacterium | reverse complement strand
ATGCTGCTGGTCGGCTTTGTGGGCGCATTCTGGGCGCCGGACCGCAGCGTCGCCGACTTGCGCGAGCGCTGGGCGCCGCCGCCTTCCGCATTTGTCGAGATTTCAGGCATGCAGGTGCATATGCGCGACGAAGGGCCTCGCGATGATCCCAGCCCTATAGTGCTTCTCCACGGTACGTCGGCGAGTCTGCACACCTGGGATGGCTGGGCAGCGGGCCTCGAGAGCACGCGGCGTGTCATTCGGCTCGATCTGCCGGGCTTCGGCTTGACGGGGCCTTATCCGGACAACGATTACACGGTGGGGCATTACGCCGCGTTTATACATGCGTTTCTGGATCGCCTCGGCATTTCCCGCTGCGTGCTGGTGGGCAATTCCTTTGGCGGACAGGTTGCGCTTGTCACCGCCCTGGCCAGGCCGGCGCGCGTGGATCGTCTGCTGCTGGTGGATAGTTCAGGCTATCCGTTGGCGCCGAGTTCTGTTCCGCTCGGGTTTCGCATTGCCCGTCTTCCGGTGCTGAGCCAGATTGCCCGCGTGACCCTGCCGCGCCGTATCGTCGAGGAGAGCATTCGCAATGTGTATGGCGATCCTTCCAAGGTGACGGGGCCACTCATCGATCGCTATTTTGAATTGGCGCTGCGTGAGGGCAATCGGCTGGCGCTCGCGGAGCGGCTAAAGCTGGTGACAATCGACGCCATCACCGCGCAAATCCCCGGGATAAGAGTGCCGACACTGATCCTCTGGGGTGGCCGGGACCGGCTCATTCAACCGGAAGCCGGTCAACGTTTTGCCAATGATATTGCAGGTAGTCGGTTGCACATATTCCCTGAACTAGGCCATGTGCCACATGAAGAAGATGCTGCGCAAACGCTTGCAGTGGCGAAGGTTTTTCTGGAAGCGAAATTCTGATGCAGCAGGTTTCTGCCGTTTTGGTGCCGACATCGACATAGCTCTCACAAGCGGCAAGTCACATGAAGCATCGGTGTTGACCGCTCTCTGGCAAAATTGAACCGCATGGACCCTCGTACTGCACTGATCATTGCGACGTTGATGATGCTACTTAACGGCGGCGTGCTTGGCTTGATGTACCGCGGGATGTCGCCGGATGTGCAGCCGAGTGCGGCAGACTGGCGCATCGGTACTTTGCTCGCAGCCGGCGGCAGCGTGTTGCTGGCAGCACAGGAGGGCTATTCGCCAGCATTCATCCTGCCGGTCGGCAATGGCTGTCTGTTCCTTGCAATGGCTTTGTATTGGCGCGCAGTTCGCCGGTTTGATGGGCACGCCGACACATGGTGGATTTTCCTGCCTGTCTTGCTGGCAAGCCTTGGCATATTCTGGTTTGCGGCGGTCATGCCCTCTCTCGATGGGCGGGTACTCGTCGCCACTGTTGCCTGGGCGGTTTGCCTGCTACCCGCCGCCTGGAGCCTGATCAAAGGTCCCCGCCGCGATGCCGCCGTCAGCCGCCGGGTGCTTGCTGCCATGATGCTCATACTGGCTGTCTTCATGCTACTTCGCCTCGTTTACTTGATGTCGCGATCAAGCGAGGTAACCTCGATACTCGACACCGCCGATTGGGTAAATGCAGTCACGCCGCTAATGGTGGCCATTTTGCCGGTGATCGGTACGACTGCGTTCCTCATGATGTGTTCCGAGCGCATCCGCCGGCAATGGGAAATTGCTGCAACGACCGATTATCTGACCGGCCTCCCCAACCGGCTCACCATCAACGCCACCGGCCAGTCGCGCTTTGATGCTGCCCATCGAGTCGGCAGCAATTTCGCGGTAGCGATCATCGATATAGACCATTTCAAGTTGATCAACGATCGTTTTGGCCACGAATCCGGTGACCATGCACTCAAGCAGGTGGCGGGGCTGCTGGCGCAAAATTGCCGGGGTCCAAATCTGGTTGGCCGTCTGGGCGGGGAAGAATTCGTCGCACTCCTAGAAGATGCTGGTGCATCCGAGGCGTTAGCTGCCGCAGAGCGGCTGCGCTCATGTATAGAACAATCCCCGGTCACGCTGAATGGCGAGTTACAACGAATCACCGTATCAGTTGGCCTCAGCCTGATCAGGAACAGTGACCGCGAATTCGATGACGTACTGCGTCGCGCAGACAAAGCCCTCTACGCCGCCAAATCCGGAGGACGAAATCGTGTGGAGACGGACATTGAGTGGTGACGCATGATTTCGAGCAGTTGGTCAAATTGGGGTTTCAATTTTCTAATGAGTGCCAGCATACGCGCGGTGTTCCAGACACTTTTGGCCTGCAAGCCGCGCCAGGATTCGATGTTGATGAAATTATACGTGGTCGCCACACTACTCTTCCTCGCCTGCGGTGGCCTCGCACACAGCGCCATTGCCGCAGAGCCCGAACCACAGTTTGAGTCGATGACCATCGGCAAGACCCGCGTGCATCTGCAGTTTGCACCGGGCGTGGATGCACAGAAGGGCAAGCAATTGCAGTCATGGATCGCCCGCTCGGGTAAGGTAGTCACCGACTATTTCGGTAGCTTTCCGGTCCCGGAGCTGACCATTCTGGTGATCACCGGAGACGGCGCTCCGGTAGACTCCGGCGCCGCATTCAGCGACCCCGAGCTGCGCATTCGCGTCAGAGTTGGCCGGGATACTTCGCCCAGCACCTTTCTTGCCGACTGGATCATGGTGCACGAAATGGTGCATCTGGCGATTCCCGAGGTGCCGCGCAATCAGATATGGTTTCACGAGGGCGTTGCCACCTACGTTGAAATTGTCGCTCGTGCCCGTGCGGGACTGTCGGGCGACAACGGCGGTTGGGCAGAATTGATTCGCAATATGGAGCAAGGCATGCCGCAGAAAGGTGATCGCGGGCTGGACTTTACGCCGACCTGGGGGCGGACCTACTGGGGTGGCGCGATGTTTTGCCTGATGGCGGATGTGGAGTTGCACAAGCGCAGCAAGAATCGAGTCGGCCTGCAGGACGCACTGCGCGGCATCGTTGCCAGCGGCGGCAATTACAGCAAGACCTGGCCACTGGAGAAAACGCTAAAAATTGCCGATACCGCAACCGGCGATAGCGTGTTCACCGATTTGCACTCGCGATTGAAAGACAACGGCGATCCGCCAGATCTCGCTGGATTGTGGCGCGAGCTTGGCGTCTCGATTGTTGAGGGCAAGCTACGGCTGCGCGACGATGCGCCTCTTGCCGCGATTCGCAAGGCAATCATCGACAACCGCTGAGCGGAACTGGAGATCACGCGGCAGACTGTAGCCGCTTGGAAAGTGGGGCGACGACGTGTGCTGGTGGCGATGAAGCCGACACCGACCCTGACCCTGACCCAGGGTGAAGCGGGGAGGGCGTACCGGCTTAGGCGTGCGTGCCTGATGTCGGCTACTTCAAGGCAAGAGTTTATCTGGTGTCTCACCCATTTCGCACATTTGGCATTTCGCCCGCGCTAAGGTTTTTAGAAGGGCCTTAACCTTGTATATACGGCATGTGCGTTTGTATGCTCGGTTTGTTACTTCACCCAAGTCCAACGTTGGGCCGGCACGTTGGCGCATTTCCAAATCTGAACCCTGGTTCCGTCGGCGCTATTGCCGTTTTCCGCATCCAGGCATTTGTCAGCAATGCCACGGATTTCGTTTTTCACCTGTCGCCATTGTTGGGCCTTGGTTCCATTGCATTCATACAACTGTACTGGTGTGCCGTCGGCTGTGTCCCCATTGCTGACATCGAGGCATTTGTTGCCTAGGCCACGAATCTCACCAGTTTTTGCGCTGTAGGTCCATCTCTGTGCTTTGCTACCATTGCATTCCCAAACCTGGATGCGAGTACCGTCTTCGGTGCTGCCGTGATCGACGTCCAGACAGGCTTTCGGGTTTAGTTTGATTTCATCAGCCATCGCAGGTTTAGCCAAGAGGCCAAAAGCAGATGAGGTAATGAGTGCAAGGGCGGTTGTTGCGATAATTTTCTTCATAGGGGGAGTAGGGGCAATTCAAAGAAGAGGAAAAAGAATTACGAATAGGAATTGCAAACACGAGTAAAAAGTATCGCACGAACAGATGGGAGTTTCGCCTGCTGGGTGCGGAATATCGGGAATGTCTTGATTTTTTTGTGTGAGGCCTAGAAGACTTGTCCACCGCGTCGAGTCGGTCCTAAATTTTGTGTCTGAAACATAACTTGACGTCCGAAAGGGGCCAGTTTGCCTAACAAACTGGGCAGGACCAAGCGCGTTGAACAATCGATAGCAGCGCTGCCATCTTTCCCGAGAAAAAATACAGACTAGACGTTGCCCACGCTGTCGCAAACGCCAGCGCCCTGCCGTCCAGCCAAAGCAGATTCTCGAACCGGGATGTCTGGATCTGAAAGGATTTTTTGCGGTCATGACATCCTTGTGCTCACGGGACTCGCTCGGTTCCAGAAATTTCCAACGCAATTTTTCACCACTCCTGAAGTCACCACGCACCGCTCGGTCGCAAGCGCAGACCGACTAGCGCCGCTCCTTGCCTGGAGGCGGCGCCTCAATCGCCGTGTTGTCCGACCGTCCGGGCGGAATGGGTTGCATTCGTCGTCGGCTGACTTTCTGCTTGATCTGCGACGAGCGGCCCAGGTTGGTGACCACGCGCGAATATCGTGTAGAAAGTTGGCACCACAAACAACGTCAGCAGTGTGCCGAGCAGCATACCGCCGACAATCAACTTCTGACAGCTTCGCTGCGATCAAATGCTCGTTGGCGTTTTCGTTTGTCGTGAGAGTGGGAAAGCGTGTGTCAGTGAGCCCCACAATTTCCACCGTCCTCGTCGCTGCTATGCCTCTAGAAAACCAGTCAGCAACGATCGGAGCAACTTCAAGGGTTGAAGCGATGGGGGATGCGGAGCTAACCTGATACTCAAGTCGCGATGGCCGCGCATTGGCTGTCTCGCGATAAAATTGAGCTAGCGATTGCGGCGGCCATTGGTAGGGATGTCAGTTGGTTATGAGATAACATCCGGGCAGGGGTCGTGTGCCGCACTGACTACGAGAAGTAAGCAATTTTTTGGAGACGATCAAGATGAAGAATTTTTTGTTTGCATGTTTGTTGATGTTCTCGGCATTTTCGTGCGGGGATGCTATTGCGCACGACACGGCAAAGGCAAAGAATGGCGGTGTGATGTCGACTGCAGCGGATTTGGAGTTCGAGCTGGTGGCCTCGCCGGATGGCGCCGTCATTTACGTTGGGGACCATGGGAAACCGCTGTCGACAACCGGCGCCTCCGGCAAATTGACAGTGTTGGCTGGCAGCGCGAAAACGGAGGCGGAGTTGAGAGCAAGTGGAGAGAATCGACTAGCTGCGTCGGGTGTCAAGTTGGTGTCGGGCGTAAAAGTGGTGGCTGTTGTGACACTGGATGGTAAAAAACCGCTCACGGTTCGGTTTGCAGTCAAGTGAGCGCATGAGCGCTGTCGAAACAATTTTGTGGGTCAGGAGCTGCGTTCGCGCTGCCTGAATTGTGTTGAACTCATTGTCACCTGATGCGTCCAATCCACTCTTGGTTAGTCAACCATCTGTGCATAGCTAAAAAAGTGTCCAGCATAATATTGATATGGTTCGCCGTTTAATTCCAATCCTGCTGATCATCGCCATGTCATGGCAAAGTCTCGCCTTTGCTGGTCAGATGCTCGTTGCCGAAGCGCAGGACGAGCTGGAGCACGCGGTGCTGCATTGGAATTCAGAGATGCATCACCATGACGATCAGGACAGGGTGCATAAGGATTCGTCCAGCGACTCCAAACGCCATCTGGTTGTCGACAATTGCCACAATGCGCCGTTCGTTTTGACTGAGCATGCCGAGCAAAATCCGATCGCGCAGCATGGCGAAGCGCTGTCAGCAATCTTTGTCTGCCCCCCTGATCCCTTTCCCCAAGGGATAAAGCGACCTCCGCGCTAGCGCCTGGTTCGCCCAGGCGCTCGCTG
>JANMZU010000588.1:0-4615 GCA_031383585.1 Betaproteobacteria bacterium | reverse complement strand
GTCCAAATGGACTTTAGAGGCGCTACTTGGCTGGAGCGAATACAAAAAAGATCGCGATTTTCATATTGTCATTCCCGGTACGACAACGTCCACCGTCGATATTGCCGAGAGCAGCCGCAGCAATCGCGCCACCGGCGCGGTCGGTGTCGTCTATCGCCACCGCCCGGGACAAGTCGCGCGGCTTGCCTGCCAGGAGTGGACGCGTCCCGCATCGCTGAGTACGCTCGCACCCGTCGCGATCGCAGGCATCGTGACCGATGACCAGCTGGTTTTCCCCGGCGGTAAATCGTCGCGGTGCCGTGGACAACTCGAATGGGAGTTGGGCGCGGAAACCTTTATGTCTTTGGGTGCTGAGCGGCAGAAAATTCGCAATCTCTATTCGACGCTCGATGGCGTGCTCAACACGCGTACCGACGTCACCAACCTTGATCGCCTGCGCAGCCGCACCTTGCCGCTTCCGCCAAAACCGGACGCGCTCGAAGATACACCGGTGTTTTCAGAAGCAAATCTGACGCGGGCGTCCTTATCCCTTGAGCATATCGTCATGCCATCGCTGGCTGCGCGATTCAATTACACATATACGAACAGCACCAATCAACTTGGCGTATTTCGCAATAATCTGATCCCCTACGTGCCACGCCATCAGGCTGCAATCGGCGCCACCTGGACTTACGCGGCGAGAAGTTACGTCAGCACGCAGGCCGTATATCGGTCGACGCGTTTTTCCGATGAAAGTAATCTAGTCACGCTCGAACCCGGCTGGGATATGCAGGTGCGCGCGTATGTTGAATTTGATCGTAAGCACTGGTCGCTGGAAGCGTTCGGACTAAATCTACTAAAGAAAAACGCGTCAGACGTATTTGGGGTGATCGTCAACTACCGATTCTAAATATTCAACCAGTAGTTTCCGCGCAGCATGATGGACGGATACAATCCGCCTTCCCTATCCGTCAATCGACACCGCGCTTTCCCGTCGAACAGGAAATGATCAACCAGCTCCGCACCCTTTTGCGCTCCGCACCGGTGGTCGTGTCTATCCTGACGCTATCGCTGTTCGCGGCACTGAGCGCATGGGACGGATGGCGCCGGCTGGAATTAAAAGGCTACGATTTGTTGATGGTGACCAGTGCGCCGGATAAATCGGCTTTACCAATTACCATCATCGGTATTGATGAACCGTCGTTCGCGCAAATCAAGAAACAGTGGCCATGGCCCCGCCGCATGCACGGTGAGCTTTTGGATCAACTCAATCGCGCCGGTGCGTTGGTGGTCGCGTTTGATATCCTGCTCTCGGAGCCGTCCACTGAAGAGGACGACAAGCTGTTTGCAGATGCCATCTTCAAGGCTGGCAACGTCGTGCTGACGGCAGACCTCGTCTATCAAGAAAACCAATATGCCAGCCAATGGCTGCGCGTCGAGCCGATCGATGCTTTCAAGGAAGCGGGCGCTGCCAATGGGCTGGCCGCCATTCCGCGCGATACCGATCTGGTACTGCGGCGCATGCCGGAGGGGCGCGACGTCTTCTTGCGCGAAATTGTCCGCCGCGTCAATCTACTGCGGCCAGGTTTACTTGAAGAACCACCTCCACTTGAAGGAAAAATGATTGGTTATGTTGGTCCTGACCACACCTTTCCGTATGTTTCCTACTATCAGGCGCTGCACGCCGACACGGATCTCCCGCCGGACATTTTTCGGGATCAAATTGTTCTGGTGGGCCGCAACGTAAAAGCAGCGATGGAGACCGGTGGCAACGATGACAACTTTGCCACCCCGTTCACCGGATTGACCGGCTGGCTTACTCCCGGCGCAGAAGTACACGCGAATGCGTTGGAGAGCGCATTATCGAAGCAAAGTGTGACGCCGCTGTCGTGGACATGGAATTTTGCCTTGCTCACATTTGCCGTCGGTGCCGCCACGCTGTTAATGCGCCGTTGGCGACCTTTCGTCAGTGCCGCGTCCGCGCTGCTACTGCTAACGATCATTCTGATAGTTGACTGGTGGCTGTTCGCGCATTACAAGCTGTGGCTGCCGGCGCTGGCCGCGATGGTTAGTGTCGTGATGGTCTATGCAGGGCTCGGTGGCCATGCCTACTTTTCCGAGCAGCGCCAACGCCGCGAAACGCGGCGCGCATTTTCAATGTATCTCGCCCCGGAAGTCGTGGATGAAATCATGGCGCATCCGGAGAGACTGAAACTCGGCGGTGAACGTCGCGTCATCACGTTGCTCTTCACTGACCTGAAAGGCTTCACCAATATCTCCGAACAACTCGGCCCTGAGCAGGTCGCGCAATTGCTGAATGAACACTTCTCGCGCGCCACCGCCATCATCATGCGCCACGGCGGCACCGTAAATCGATTCATTGGTGACGCCATCATGGCGATCTGGGGAGCGCCGTTGACTGATGAAAAGCACGCGTTGAACGCCTGCCTCGCCGCGCGCGAGTTGCAACTGGACATGCACGAGCTTCGAAAGGAATTCACGCAGCGCGGCCTGCCGCCGATCTATATGCGCGTAGGCGTGCATACCGGGCCGGCCATCGTCGGCAATCTCGGCGCGGCGGACCGGTTCGATTACACCGCCATCGGCGACAGCGTGAACCTGGCTGCACGCCTTGAGGGTGTAAACAAACTGTACGGGTCGGAAATCCTGATAAGCAGTGTGACAGCGCAGCTATTGGCTGGTGCGCTGGCCCTGCGGCAAGTTGATCGCGTGATCGTCAAGGGCAAGACGGAATCGGTAGAGATCTTCACACTCTGCGACGACCCGCAACTGATCCGGCTCACGTCGGAAGCGCTGATGCTGTATCAGAAACGCAACTGGGATGCGAGCGAAGAAACCTGGCGGCAGGTGCTGCTGCTGTTTCCCGGAGACGGCGTTTCCAAGCTGTATCTTTCGCGTATCGCCGAATTCAGAATTCAGCAACCAGACGAGAAGTGGGACGGCACTGTATCGCTGGATAAACTCTGAAAAGCAAATCCCTTGGTATGATTTACTGCAATCTCTGAATTGGAAAATGATATGCCCGCCAGCAATACTTTGCCTCCGCAGATTGAACAAAGCATAAACACCTTCGTCGATGCCGCGAAAACGGCTTTCGGCAGTGATCTGGTTTCCATCATCATGTACGGTTCGGCCGCTGAAGGCCGTATGCGCGCGACATCGGATGTGAATACCTTGCTGGTGCTAAAGCGTTTCGAACAAGCACACGCAGACGCGATGCGAGAACCATTGCGGCTCGCCCACGCGACTATCCAGATGAACACCATGTTTCTACTGGAAAGCGAGGTGCCGACGGCGATGGAGGCATTCGCCGTTAAGTTTGCAGACATTGCCGCGCGCCACCGCGTGTTGTACGGCACCGACCCATTCGCAGCAGTCGAGCCCTCGCGCGATGCACTGGTCAGGCGTCTGAAGCAGGTGCTAATGAATCTGCAATTGCGCTTGCGCGAGCGCTACGTGTTGCTGAGTTTGCGCGAAGAGCAACTCGCGTTGGTCATTGCCGAGGCCGCCGGACCGCTGCGATCCAGCGCGGCATCGTTGCTGCATCTGGAAGGTCAGGCACCGCTGCCACCGAAAGAAGCGCTGGAAAAAATCGTGGCTGAAATGACTGACGCGAACTTCGCTGCTGTTTTACTGCAAATGTCGACTGCACGGGAAGACCGGCAATTGGCGCCCGGCCAAGCTTCACCGACGACAATCGGATTGATCGAAGTGACGCGGCGGCTTCGTGAACGCGTAGAACGCCTCAAATAGGTGCGGCCATGAATCCATTCGCGCTTACTGGCCCAAGCTTCCTCGGTTTTTACGTTGTACTGAGCATTGCTGTCGTGCTGGTCATGCGCGTGTGGATTCGACATCTGGAATCTGCTGACGCGCCACCACAACAAAATATGTCCGATCCGTATTTGATTGCGTACCTGCGCTCTGGCGAAAATGAAGCACTGCGCGTTGCCACCGTATCGCTGCTGGATCGCGGCTTACTGGTGGCAAACGGCGAGAACCTGACGGCCAAAAACGCCACGGCTTTTGGCGTCGCCCAGCGCCCTATTGAGAAGGCCATCTTGCAACACTTTGCCTCGCCGGGCGAAGCGTTCACATTGTTCAAGGATGAGGGGGCCAAAAACGCCTGCGCCGCTTACGAAAAAGTTCTTAAGCAGCAGCGCATGATCGCTGACAGCGGCGCTTATTTAATGCGCCTGTTGCCTGCCACGGTTGCGCTCGGACTGTTGATCGCTGCCACCTGGTTAAAGATCAGTATTGCCTTCTCTCAGGGACGGCACAATGTCGGTTTCCTGATCACGCTCACGATTCTTTTCAGCATCATCGTTTTGGTCATCTGGCGCAGGCGCCGCACCGCACTTGGCGACGCGATGCTCACTGACCTGCGATCACTTTTCTCGCGCCTGAAGGATCGGGCAAAGTCCTTGCGGGCTGGCGGGCAAACCAATGAGGCTGCATTATTGGCGGCCGTATTTGGCCTGTCCGCCCTGCCCGCAGCAAGCTTCCCGTTCATGGACAAGCTCTATCCGGCCAAAGCACGTGATGGCGGCGGCTGTGGCTCCTCGTCTTCCTCGTGCAGCAGTGGCAGCAGCAGTTGCAGCGGAGGATGTGGCGG
>JANMZU010000567.1:0-1615 GCA_031383585.1 Betaproteobacteria bacterium | reverse complement strand
CAATATTTTCATTGCGCAGACGCCGTTTCCAGGGACCATTTCCAGGCAGACTAAGTTGGTCGTGCGCTATCACGACGCCATTCCGATGCTGATGCCGCATACCATCTCTGACAAGACTTTTCATCAGGCCTCGCACTACTACGCGCTGAAGAGCAACGTAGAAAACGGTGCGTATTTCGCCTGCGTATCCGAGTCAACTCGCAAAGACTTGCTCTCGATTTTCCCAGAAGCCGCAGAACGTGCGGTGACTATCCACAATATGGTCTCTCACCACTACTTCCCGGAGGAATCTTCGCCTTCGCGTGTGCCGGAAATCGTACGCACCAGAATGCACTCTGGCGTAAAGATCATTGATTCAAGTAATGATCCGCTCCGCCGTAGACCAAAGCCAAATGCACAACCGCCAAAAGCAAAAGCAGGTGCTGCGCCGTTCGAATATCTGTTGATGGTCTCGACCATTGAACCACGCAAGAATCATCTTTCGCTACTGTCAGCCTGGGAACAACTTCGAACCGACCAATTTCCAAATCTAAAGCTGGTCATCGTCGGTATGCTCGGCTGGAGCTACGAATCCATCGTGAAGAAGTTCAAGATCTGGCAAGAGCGGGGAGAACTTTATCTGCTCGAAGACGTGCCCTCGCCCGAGTTACGATTGCTCTACAAACACGCCAGAGCAACAGTTTGCCCGAGCTTCGCTGAAGGCTTTGATTTCTCCGGTGTGGAGGCAATGCGCTGCGGAGGTGCTGTAGTCGCTTCCCGAATCCCGGTGCATGAAGAAGTCTACGCGGACGCAGCAGAATTTTTTAGCCCTTATTCAACGGTCGAATTGGTGACCGCGATCGAGGCGGTAATCGCTCCAGAAAACGCTGGGCGGAGAAACGAACTGGTGGACAAAGGTGCTGCGGTGTCGGCGCAATATTTGCCCGAGGAAATATTGCCTAAATGGCGCAATTTCCTGCAAACAAAATTGACCGATTGAAAGAGTTGTTCATATTGGTCGGCTGTTCAAGCGTCAAAAGAAACCGCAGCTAATCAACAGCGCCATTAAAGATGCTTGCCGACGATCACCCCCTCGTGGTGATATGGTGGAGCGCATTGGTTAGCCATGTGGTTTCTCTCAAATATGCGTTTGCAATCGGATGGTTTCAACGGCCATGCCTAACACTCGCTCATCGACGCTGTCTGGCATTACATCGGCGGGTCTAAGCCCTTCGGCCATGATCTCAAGTCGAGCGCCGGAAACCTTAACCTCAATCGATCCGCGTTGTCCGGCCGGAATTTTTCGTCGGCTAGTTTCGGCCCCACATCGCAGCTCAGCGACCCGATCCACAGGAAAGTAATTCATGACCGTGACAACAATGGACTTGACTCGCTCCTGCGGTATCGGAAAGAGCGCATGGGGCCCGGTCCAACGGTGTGTCAGCTCTGCAGCGTGCCAGTTGGCGTCGGAGCCATGCGTTTCAATCGAATGTTGTGCGGCCATGCGGATATCGGTGTCCATGGGCATCGGGCGCGCGATATAGCAGTCGCCGCGACCTGTCAGTGGGCAGGCAATGTACTCCACCAAGTATCCGGACCGCATCAGCCGCTCCACAAAATAAGGCCTCTGGAAACC
>JANMZU010000547.1:0-3030 GCA_031383585.1 Betaproteobacteria bacterium | reverse complement strand
TCTGGGCACAAACCACGCCGAACTACAGCGACCTCTGGTGGAATCAGAACGAGTCCGGCTGGGGGATGATGCTCAATCATCAGGGCGACGTCATTTTTGCGCCGTGGTACACCTATGGTAGTGATGGCAAGGCACGCTGGTACATCATTCAGGCCACCCGCCAGGCGGATGGCAGCTACAGTGGTCCGGTGGCGCAGACGACGGGCACGGCATTCAACCTCATCAACGGGGCGCCGGCATCGAAGACCACAGCCGCCGTAGGCAACGCAACGTTCCGCTTTACCAGCAACAGCGTCGGCACCGTCGCCTACACGATAGGGACAGTCAGCCAGACAAAGGCAATTGCCCGGCAGCAGTACACCACGACGGCCACTACCTGCACCGCACAACCGGCAACGACATCGCGCGCGGCATCGCAGAACTACCAGGATCTCTGGTGGGTACCCGCCGAATCGGGCTGGGGTGTCAACCTTGCGCATCAGGGCGATATCCTGTTTGTGGCATGGTTCACCTACGCGACGGACGGGACGGCACAATGGCTGTTCGGCTCAAACGTCCCGCGGCAAACAGATGGCAGCTATGCCGGCCCCTTGTACCGGGCAACCGGCACGCCGTTCTCGCAGATCAACGGTCAGCAGTCGCTGCTGACTGCGCCAGTGGCGGGCAACGTGAGCTTTCGGTTCACCGATGGCGAGCGCGGCGTGATGACTTACACCGCCGATGGCGTAACAGGGTCGAAGAATATTGTTCGGCAGGTATTTGGCAGCACCGTGAGCGTCTGTACCAATCCTTCGTCTACGACCACAAGCAGCAATCCTCCGGTTGCCGCCGGCAGCTGCCTGAACGGCATTTCGCTGACGACCGGCAACTCTTACGACCATCGGTCGACAAACGCCGGTAACGGCAGCGTCTCATCTTCACGTCAAACGGTCGTCGGACCGGGCACCTACGCCGGCAAGGCGGTAACGATTGTTGAAAGTCGCAATATCGTCAATGGTGTTTTGGCGACTGATGGCTCAGCACGTCTTTACTACGAGGATCGTGGCTCGACTGTCGGCGTGATCGGCGCGCAGTCGTTCGATGCGGGGGGCGCCGTCCTCTCAACAACCACCTATTCGCCCGTGGACTACGCGCCTAAATTCGGCACCATCGGTCAAACCTACTCAGGCGCGTTCAAGGCGATCGCCAATAGCTCGTCTGGTGGCTTCGGTACCACGGCAACAGTGGATTACAGCTACAGCGTCACGCTCACCGCCAATGAGAATGTAACGGTCCCTGCCGGTAGCTTTGCCACCTGCCGCGGTGAGTTGACACGCTTCACCAGCTCGACGACAGTCGCCGTGAATGGATTGCCGGTTGGCATTCCGGGCGGCGGCTCCAGCTTCTCGTGTTCCGGCACTGGGTTTAGCCACAGTGGCAGCATCGGTAACGTGCGTAGCTTTACCGACACCACTGCATGCTCAGGCAGCGGATCGCCGGGGCCATCGAAGGTAACAAACGAACTGGTCCGCGCCTTTGTAGACGGAAAGTCGTATCCATAACTGACAAGAACAACAACGCAACAAGAACAATAATTGCGCCTCCTTCAGGGCCGCCTTGTGCGGCCCTTTTTCTCGCTCGCCGCACGGAGGCGAGCGGGCGATTGTTCGGCAGCGGCTGCTAGGCCGCGAGGCGTCTTCTTTCGTCGCGCATGGCACGCACCCGGTCGTGGTTTTCCTGCACCCCGCTTAGATGAATGCGCACGATGGCGCTAACATCCACCGGCAGGTCTTGTTGCAGCGCGCGCTGGAAAGCATGTAGTGCAGCATCCTCGGCGCGCTCGCATTCTTCAAGCACCGCCAGGTCACTGTTGCTGCTGCTCGCAGCGCGAAGATTGAGCCACGCGCGGTTAAGCGACCCCATGACCGAGCCCATCTGTTCCGGCGTTCCGCCATAGTTCTTTACGACCTCCTCAAGCGTACGAACGCTCTCACGGCAGCGCGTGGCGCACACCGTGAAATAGGCACGTAGCGAAGCGTCTTTTGAGTCTTCTGCACAGGCCGTGAAGCCATTCTCGCCATCGCGGGATGTCTCGATGAGTGTATTAAGCGTATCGACAATTTCATGGTTCTGCATAATGGTCTCCAGTTTGGCGGCAATGCCGCAGTAAATTTCCACAGGGTCGTTTGCGACACTGACGACTTGTCACTTTCCGTGGAAACATAGGCTTCATCATGAAAGAGTCGGGTGCGGCAATCTATCGGACAACACCGACATCGCCTGTCGGACAATGGAGTGGTCGACCTTCGTCCGTAGTTGAAAGAATGCAGCTTCCAAACCTGACACCACGGCATACGCCGACACTGGTTTACGTGCTTTGCTTACGTGGCCACAATCGACGTCGGCCTTAGACATGATGTCGTAACCGACATTCAACAGACCAGCCGCAAGATGAGCAGGAACGGCTGCGCAAAGCGGGAAATTCACGTGTTGCCGTCCGCAGGAGGCGCATTCGTCAATGCAGGCGCGGTGGTTGTAATATTTCAACGTAGAGCGGACAGCTGTCTGGACTGATTTGCACCGCGCGCAGTTTGCAATGATCGCCGCAACCTGTTTTTCACATACAGCTAAGATTGAAAGCGGGCGCATGTCGGTGGCCCGCGTCTTCGTAAATTTTCTGATTGGTTAAATTTTGCCCGGTATTACTGAACTGCTGATTTACGTTGCAATTATTTTCCTGCTGAACGTCACCCCAGCGTTCGCGCCGCCAACCTGGATGGCGCTGTCGTGGATTGGGTTTGCGCATCCGCAATACAACCCGTTTCTGATCGCGCTGTTCGCTGCTGTGGCGGCGACGGCCGGGCGCGTGGTGCTGGCTAAACTCGCGCGCATCATCATTCGCCAGCGATTTATGACTGACGCATCACGAGCCAATATTGAAATCATCAAGGAGGCCATTGAAGGTCACCGCACCTTGACGGCGGGTACTTTTTTATTCTTTGCGTTCAGCCCGATCGCATCCAATTTCCTGTTCATAGCTTACGGACTCAC
>JANMZU010000481.1:0-2354 GCA_031383585.1 Betaproteobacteria bacterium | reverse complement strand
CACGGCACGGAATCCCGCCAGCCACGGCGCTTGAGGTAATCGTCCACGATATTGTGAGGCACCGTCTCGAAGCGCTGTGCGGTGAGGTCTTCGAAAACACAGCCAAACAGTGCGGCCATGCCTTCGTATCCCAGAATGTCTGCAAGTTCTTCCGGCGAAAACCCACCGGCGTCGAGGGTCGCTGCGGTGTGGGCTTCAAACATGGCGTCGAAGGACACAGTCCACCGATCCTCGCGCTTGATCCAATCCATCAAGTTGGCGACGGCCTTGTTGCATTCACTTTTTGCCATTGAAGACTCTACAGTAGGGTTGTATTGAATTAAAGCATTGATAGGGCGCAGCAATTATTACTGCCACTCGCCCAAGAATACGGAATTCCAGGAACCAAATATTTGCGTTATCGCCAATAACGCGGAGCACGGCGTCTACTGGGTGCACTTGCACGCACGCTACCGTGCCGGATCATGTCGGGTATGGGTATCGAAGCAAGATTGTCGTAAGGACGCTAAGGGGAAATCATGCCGCGCCGCGCGTCGTCGATGTCGAGATACTTCCACGGCTCAACGTGGACCGTGTGCGGCACGTAGTAACGCAGCCACGGCTGTGCGACCGCCGAACGCAACAGAAAGATATGCGGAATGATCGGCATATAGGCGAGCATCAACCGGTCCATTTCGCGGTAGAGCAGGTTTCGTGCGGCGCCGTCCTGTAACTGACGGGAGCGCTCGAATAGCGCATCGAATGCCGGCAACGCAAAGTGGGAGGTATTGGCATTGCCTGCCGCCGGGCCGGAAAGCGTGACGTAAAAATCCTCGCCGTCCGGATAGTCCATGTTCCACGCATCCTGTGAGACCTGGTACTTCGCGGCCTGACGCATGCTATAGGCCTCGGTCTGGTGAACCTTGTTGATGTTGTGGCGGATGCCCAGCTTGGCGAAGGTCTTTGCATACAGCTCGTCCCAGACGACGAAGCGCGGCTCCGGGAACGACATCAGCTCAAGTGAAAGCGGTTTGCCTTGGGGGTCCTCACGGAAGCCATCACCATCGCGGTCGACGTAGCCGAACGCATCCAGCAGCGCCTTGGCGCGCGGCAGGTTCTGTAACAATGTGTCGGTCCGGAAGCCTGCGTCGTAACCGGCCACGCCGGGCGGTACCACGCCGTTTGCGGCTATCGCACCACCGCTCATTGCGATATTCACCGCCGCTTCCGCATCGAAGGCCAGCGCGATGGCGCGTCGCAGTGCCACGCGATCAGCCGTATAGCCGCCGACGACCGGATCCCTCATGTTGAACGCGGCGAACCAGATCGAGGGATACGCGTAGTGCCGTGCCTGTATACCCTGCTGCTGCAGGTAGGGCGCCAGCGTTCCGTTGGGCACGGCGGCAGGGCGATATTCCACCGGCACATAGATTAAGTAATCGTATTCGCCGCGCAGGAAGGTCAGCCACATCGGCTGGCTTTCGACGGTGAAGCCGAGCTCGATGCGATCGACCATCGGCAAGCGCTTGCCGTCGAGCGCGCGCGACACCTCAAGCGCGTCAGCTTCCACGGTGTTATCGTGGCGGTAGAACGCCTCACGGTAGCGCCGATTGCGTTCGAGCACCATGCGGTGGCCTGGCTGCCACTCACGCAGGCGAAATGCCCCGGTGCCAACCGGGTGCTGTTGCACATCGTTGCCATACGCCTCCACCACTTCGCGAGCTACGGCAGCGAGATTCTGCTGCGCCAGCACGTGCAGGAAATTGAGATCCGGCTCGGTCAGCTCAATGCGCAAGGTGTAGCGGTCCAATACGGTCAATCCGCGGATCGGCGTTGTGTAGTCGAAGGGTTTGCCCGCGACGGCGGCTTTGCGCAAGGCATCGGCCCCGGCAATCTTGCCGTCGACCATGAAAAACTGGCTGGAACGGTAACGCGGATCAAACAGGCGCCGGAAGCTGTACGCATAGTCGGCCGCCACCAACTCGCGCGGCTTGCCCTTGAACACAGCATCATCGCTGAAAAAAATGCCCGGCTTCAGACGGCAAATGTACACGCGCCCCGCCTCTTGCACTTCTGGCATTTCGCGCAACGTCAAAGGTTGCAGCTTCAGCGGCCGCGCCAGATAGTGATACTCCAGCATCGGCTCGAAAAGGTTGTCGATCACGTGCGCGGCATGTAGTGAATTCACCTGTGCCGGGTCCAGTGGCCCCATCGAGATCGTCTGCTTCACGACGTGCAGCGTCTTTTCCGCAATTGCCTTCGTCGCTGCACAGCATGTGCATAGCAACGCGATGAGGAACAATGCTGGACGGAAGATCATCTGCGAAGTATAGGCTGGCGCAGCAATGCGGCCAACGGAAAGTATGATTTGAAAC
>JANMZU010000461.1:0-2557 GCA_031383585.1 Betaproteobacteria bacterium | reverse complement strand
ATTATTGGCAAGCAGCGTAACGGCCCGATTGGTACTGTTCGCCTGACCTTCGTCGGTCAAAACACCAAGTTTGAAAACTACGCAGGGCCGCAGGGCGGGGGGCAGGGGTACTAACGCTCTTTGCGGATGATGCGGTTCAATTTCAATAGTATTGGAATTCATAAAGCCACCGTCCTACTCGCGTAACCCGTGTGGTCATGCGCCGGATTGACGAAATCAGAGTGCCTATCCCATGCCCCGCCCCATCCGCGCCGAAATCTCGCTCTCTGCACTTCGCCACAACTACCGACTGGCGAAATCCAAAGCGCCAAACACAAAAATATTCGCTGTCGTCAAAGCCAACGCCTACGGCCACGGCTTCAAACGCGTGTTGGCGGCATTGCCGGATGCAGACGGCTTCGCCACACTTGAGCTTGATTCCGCCGTCCAATTGCGCGACGCAAAAGTTGAATCGCCGATTCTTCTCCTCGAAGGATTTTTCAGCGAAAGAGAAATTCCCACTTTCGTGCAGCAGCACTTCACTTCGGTAGTACGCGATCTGGACCAGATCAAACAAATCACCGCCGCCACGCTTGCCAAGCCGCTAGACATTTTCCTGAAATTCAACACCGGCATGAACCGCCTCGGACTGAAGGGCCCGTTGTCTGGCTATGCGATCAACATGGCTGCCTCGCATCGCAACATCGGTGCCGTGACCTTCATGACGCATTTCGCAACCGCTGATGGTCCAGAGGGCGTGGCAAGACAGCTAGCGTGCTTTGATGACATCGTCAAAGCAGCCAAGCCGCTATTCGGCAAGAAGGCATTCGGCCAGAGCGTGGCCAACTCCGCTGCATTGCTAAAGTTTCCTGAAACGCATCGCGACTGGGCGCGGCCCGGCATCATGCTTTACGGCTCATCGCCGTTTGCCGATGTCAGCGCCGAGTGGCTAGGCCTGAAGCCGGTGATGGCGCTTCGCAGCGAGATTATCGGTGTGCAGGCGCTCGATCCCGGCGACACAGTCGGTTACGGTGGCCTCTACACCGCAAAAAAGAAAATGCGCGTCGGTATCGTTGCCTGCGGCTACGCGGATGGCTATCCACGTCACGCACCAGGCGGCAATGAGAAGGGCACGCCGGTCATCGTCAGCGGCAAGCGCACCCGCACCATCGGCCGTGTCTCTATGGACATGCTGGTGGTCGACATCACTGATATGCCGCATGTGCACATTGGCGCGCCGGTGACGCTCTGGGGCGAAGGCCTGCCGGCCGATGAAGTCGCTGCGGCGTCCGGCACAGTTGCCTACGAACTGTTTTGCGCGATAGCGCTACGCGTGCCGATCGTGGAAGTCGATTGATGGCAGTCGCACCCGCCGGCGCACGCCAGAGAAAGCCCAAAGCTTCACCCAACCCCACTCCGCGAAGCCTGTTGGTCGCTCTGCAGAAGCAATATTCAACGCGGTTCCACATGTTCCTCATCGTCGCGGCCTGTGTGTCGGGCGCGGTGCTCACCACGCGCCTGATGCTCAGCGCCGGCGTGACGGTGATGTGGGAGCGCTATGCGGTCGCATTAGTGTTGGCCTACGGCACGTTTTTCGCGGGCGTCTGGGTGTGGCTGCACATGTCGCAATACGGGCGGCACCTGCGCGCGGATTGGGGCCGGCGCAATAGTTCCATCGGGGATGTGCCGCTTGATGTCATTCCCGCCATCAATCCCGGTGGGAGCTCTGCCGTGCCGCTCGACGTGCCGTTTCAGGGCGGTGGCGGCACATTCGATGGCGGAGGTGCGGGTGGAAGCTGGGACGTGCCGAGCTCGTCCGTTTCAGTAGATTCGCCTGCGAGCGGACTCATGGATGGCATCGGCAGCGTGGGTGATGTGGGTGGCGATGAAGGCGGCTGCCTGCTGGTCATCGCGGGTGTGCTGATTGCCGCCGCGCTGTTCGCCGTGTTCGGCGCCACGATATACGTTGTCTACCAGGCACCCGCCACCCTCGCGGAAGTGATCTTCTAAGTGTTGCTAGGTTCGCCACTCGCGCGCGGTGCCAAGGCGCTGGATTCGGCCAACTGGGCAGCAGTGCTGCTGAAAAAAGCCTGGATACCCTTCACCGTCATGGCGGCGCTGGCGATGGTGTTCGCGGTGTATTGCAGCATCGCGTTTCCGGCAGTGACCACGGCGGGGCAGTTGGTGCAGATGATCTTGAAATGAGGTCGTTGTAGCCGTACCCACAATATTCTTGCACTTGCTTTCTACACATTGCCTTGTGTAGAATTAGACTGTAATTATATCCAGTGCAAGATCCATATCTATTACGGAGGTCCATGTGTCTACCAATCTCGCTCTCGATGACGGATTGATTGAGTCCGCCAAATCACTAGGTAATCACCGCTCAAAAAAAGAGACCGTTACTGTTGCCCTGCAAGAGTACATTCAGCGCTTGCAGCAGCGAAAAGCGGTCGCGGCATTCGGCACCATTGATTACGATCCAAAGTACGATTACAAGCTGCATCGCAAGGCAAAGTGAAGGTGCTGATCGATACGACGGTTTGGTCACTGGCGTTTCGCCGCGATCATCCGGACC
>JANMZU010000448.1:0-2069 GCA_031383585.1 Betaproteobacteria bacterium | reverse complement strand
GTGCCAGAACATCTGCCGGGTCATCGCGCTACCGCGCTGCGTGACAAATAGATCGTCCGTCTTCTTGCCGCCGAGAATATCGGCGCGTGCGGAGTCGAGGTAGCGCTGAATTGCATCGGAGGCGGCTTCGCCCAGCGGTACCAATCTTTCCTTTGCCCCTTTTCCCATCACCCGCACCACGCCCATGTCGAGGCTCACCTGCGCCACTTTCAGCGTCACTAACTCGGTTACCCGCAGGCCGCTGGCGTAGAGCATTTCCAGCATGGCCCAATCGCGCAGACCCAGCGGCGTTGCGTCGTCTGGGGCAGCCAGCAGGGCTTCAACGTCCGATTCGGAAAGCGATTGCGGCAGCCCGCGGGTGAGCTTCGGCGACTGCAGATGCGCGCTTGGGTCGGCTGTGATCAGCTTCTCCCGGAGCAGATAGTGAAAGAACCGCTTGAGCGCGGAGGTCAGCCGCGCCGTGGAGCGCGCGCTGGCGTGCAAGGCATCGATACGGTGACCGAGGAACGCCTGCAGATGCTGCGGCTCGACCGTCAGCAATGACCCGGCATCTTCGTGTTGCAGCCAAGCTGCAAGCTGCGAAATATCGCGGCCGTAGCTTTCAATGGTGTTGCGCGCCAAACCATCGGATAGCCAAAGGCTGTCGGCGAATTGATCGATGAGGGGATCGCGCGTCATTGCGCCAAATCAGAAGAGCGATGTCTCGCTGTGCGCGGATTCGTGCGCCAGCAGCCAGCGTTTGATCGTCAGCGAATCATTTTTTTTGCCGCCCATGAAGCCGCCGAGACTATTTGCCGCCACCACGCGATGGCAAGGCACCACAATTGGTACGGGGTTTTGTCCACACGCCGTTCCCACCGCCCGCGGCGACGAATCGATACTGGACGAGAGTTCGCCGTAAGTCTGTGTCGCGCCCGCTTTGATATTGCGCATCGCCTGCCATACGTCGACTTGATGCTTGCTACCGCTCAGCATCAGTGGCAGGTCGAACTCAAAAGCGGGATTGTCCAGGTATGCCATCAGTTGCACACTTGCCAAGTGTGCAATCGTGTTGGGCTTCGGCGCCTTTGCAATCACGTCCATTGGCAAAAAGTGAATGTGCAGCAGATGCGTCTCGCTGGCGACCAACCCGAGAGTCGCGAATGGCGTCTTGAGCCTTGCGTCGTATTTATCCAGCAGCAGACGCTGCACAGTCATACGCTGATCGGCTTGGTGATATCGACATTGGGTAGAGTGCGCCTAATAAGTGCCGCAACATCGAGGGCGATGGCAGGAGCGATGGTCGCGCCAGGGTGTCGGACGCGATTGCACGCAATCAGCCCGCGTAGCCGAAGGATCTCCTTGCGAATTGCCAGCCCCGGCTGCTGCTCCAGAACGATCAGCGACGCGAACCGAGCGTACAACGCGTGTACGCGATCAAAATCTCCTGCCTTGCCGGCCGCCACCAGTGCGCGCAGTACTTCCGGAAACGCAAAGCCCGTGTTGAAGCCATCCGAACCGGCTTCGAGATCGAACGGCGCATACAGTGCACCGAGCCCACTCAGAATCGACACCGGTCGCGACAAGCCTTCCCGCAGGGCGCGCACTTTCGGCGGCGTCGGAACAGCTTCGGCTTTGATGCACGCGACCGACGGTAACTCTTTTACGATGCGCAATATCAGCGGCACCGACATGTGAACCTCGGTGGAGGCAGGATGGTCCTGAAGCACGATCGGTAGCGCGGTGCCGTCAGCGATCCGGCGGTAGTACTCAAGGATACGATCTTCATTTGGTACTGGTTCCTTCGCCGGGGTGACCATCACCCCATCTGCGCCCAGTTTTTCAGCCATGAGCGATAGGTACGTTGCCGCGGTTGAGCCGGTGTAACTGGTGCCGACAATGACAGGGATGCGTTTGTCGACCGTGGTCACGGCGGCCCTGATCATCGTTTCGCGCTCGTGGTCGCTGATCCGATTGGATTCACCGAGCACACCCAGAATGGTGATGCCATCAACCTTCATAGCCACCATGAATTCGATCATTCGATGCCAGGATTCGAGATCGAGGCTTTCATCGGCGTTGAATGGTGT
>JANMZU010000416.1:0-1862 GCA_031383585.1 Betaproteobacteria bacterium | reverse complement strand
ATACGCGTTTCCATGGTGATGTGTTGATGATCGAGTTCACGCTGCTGGGCATTGCTTGCCTCGGCTTGAATGGCCCTTAAGCGCCCTGACGCGCCCCGAAGCATCTTGAGGCGTCTGACTGCGGCTGCGCCTGCACACGCCTTTTTCCTACACGTCTATGGCCGTTTTACTGGCAGCAATCTCCGTCCCGTGCAGCCATACTTTTCTCCTCGATTAACGGTTGGAGAGAACATGCATCAGCGCTACACCAAACTTCTGCGCGCATGTCGTGCAATTGAGGGGAACGGCAATGACTGATCGGCTGCCCAAAACCAATCTTTTTGATTTCGGCGGCTCGTTTTTTCCGTCCGACAGTCTGGTTGTGTTCTTTGACTCCGAGGCCGATGCGCGCGAAGTATGCGCGCAAATTAACTCATTGTTGTCCGACGCCGCCTGTGAAGTATTTAGTCCCACGAAAATTGATCAGTGGGCGACCGATGGCCTCGATAACGCGGGTTTCATCGCCTCCCTCGGCTATGGAATCCAGATTGTGGCGAAGCATCAGGAACTGGCGCGCCAGGGTAAGTGGTCAATCATTGCGCACGCACCGTCGGAGGAGGCCACAGAGCTTGCCATGTCAGCGGTTCGCAAGAAGCGTTTCTATCAGGCCAACAAGTACAACACGGTCACCGTTGAAGACTTGGTCTAGCGACATGAGCATTGACGCAATCAAACAGCCAGACGTGCTCGCAAATGCGACGAACCCACAGGAATCGGTGGGCAAGATGCCGCATGAACGCGACGAGTCGACCGATCCGGACACGCCGCCGCCGGAGCCTGAAATGAAGCAGGCAAGCGTCGACGTTAGTCGTGGCATGGTCGATACGGATCGTGGTGCCGCGATGAACGTGACGTATAAGAAGCAGAAATCACGGCACAGCTAGGCGTCCGATTGGTCGAACGCACAGACTAGCCATGACCCATGCCCGCACTGATAGCGAGATCGGCCACCCGTCCGTCAAAAGCGTTGATGGTGTAGTCGCCGCATTTGCCGGTGACGTCAGCAATGGCTTAAGCGCGCAAGAGGCGGCGCGGCGGCTGGTAGCGAACGGTGCCAACGAGCTGCGCGCCGCACCGCCTGTGGCGGGTTGGCGGCGCGTGCTGGCGCATTTTCAGGATCCGCTGGATTACCTGTTGCTGGCTGCCATCGCCATCGGCTTCGGCGCGTGGATCATTGAGGGCCGCGTCGGGTGGCCCGTCGATGCGATGGTGATACCGTGGTGGTGCTGATTAATGCCGTGATCGGTTACGTGCAGGAAACCAAGGCGACCCAAGCGGTGGCAGCACTCGCCAAAATGACCGAAGTCACCTCATCGGTGCTGCGCGACGGGCAGGTGCGACGGGTGCCGAGTGTCGAGCTGGTAGTCGGCGACATAGTGGTGCTCGCCGAAGGTGACTCGGTGGGGGCCGATGCGCGATTGATCGAGGCGACGGCCCTGCGCGTGCAGGAAGCCTCGCTGACCGGCGAGAGCGAAGCGGTGCTTAAAGACGCGGCAACGCTTGCGACTCCGGCAGCGCTTGCGGATCAGTTGAACATGGTGTTCAAGGGCACTGCGGTGGCGCAAGGCACCGGTCGCGCAGTGGTGACGGCTACGGGTATGGCGACCCAAATGGGCCTGATCGCGGAGATGCTGGAGGCGACGCCTGAAGAGCCGACATCGCTACAAAAGGAGGTCGGGCAAGTCGGTCGCATGCTCGCCATTGACGTGGTGATCATCGCGGTGGTTGTGGTCGCAACCATTCTGCTGACCTCGCCCATTCGCTCGACCGCAGATGTGGTCGCTGTGCTGTTGCTCGGTGTATCGCTGGCTGTGGCTGCCGTG
>JANMZU010000395.1:0-3416 GCA_031383585.1 Betaproteobacteria bacterium | reverse complement strand
TCGAGCTTTCCATGCTGCTCCGGTTATTTTTTTGGCCACGGCAAAGGTGGCCCGGTTTTCTGTTCTAAAACTCTTTTATCACGTGTTGTTGCCTGCGGCTAACCGGCAGCTTCTCCGGGATGCCCTTGATGATGACAACCCAATGGGCACCACTACCTTCGGTTCGGTCTCCGCTGGCATGGCCGTCTTCGCCGTCGCGGGGGCCATCCGCTATTTTTTCAAATCCCGCCACTGCCTTGGTCGCAATGAGCGTGTTGCGATGGATGCGCGTGAACAAGTCGGTAAACTCATCCTCGAGTTTGGTCAGAGATTCCTCCAAAAGGAACTCCTTTTGCGCGGTTCTCACCGTGACGTATTTCAGTTCGGCTTTCAGGTACAACACGTCATCTATCGGGACCAGAATTATTCGGCCGCGCTCCTGAATCGACAAATGCCGACGCTTTGCCTGCGCCCCTTCGGCGATGGCTTCGGCAACGGCGGGGTTGAGCACGATTGCTTTGCCCAGCGCGCTGAGTAGCCTTTCCTGACGTATTGGTTTGAGTAGATAGTCAATGGCATTGAGCTCAAACGCTTTCACGGCGTATTGATCGAAAGCCGTCACAAAAATAAGCTTTGGTGGGTTGGGCATATTGGCGACATGACGCGCCACTTCGATACCGTCCATGATCGGCATGCGGATATCGGTCAGCACGATATCGATGCCGCCGCGATTAATCACATCTATCGCTTCGACACCGTTCGCAGCCTCGTCGGCTATCGTCAATGGAAACTGTTCACGGCAGTCGTCGAGCACGTCGCGCAGACGCCGGCGTGCGGGGGCTTCATCGTCGACGATCAGAATTCTTGCGGGAGGGCGGGTTGGCGGCATGGTGTGGACTAGCCTGAGATATAATGTTTCGTCACTGGTCCTGGGTTCGAATGGGCAACGCAATCGTAACCAGATACGTGTCCCCCTGCACTTCTGCTTTGAGACTCGCTTCTGCGTCGAAGTGTAGCTGTAGGCGCTCTTTGATGTTGGCGATTGCCATGCGATTGCCCGACACATGGGTCGATTCTGGGTGGAAAGGATTGGTAAGCCTGATGCTGAATTGCTTTCCGCTTGGCAGAACTTCGATGGTCAATGTGCCGGGCACCTGTCTTGGCTCGATGCCATGGTAAACCGCATTTTCCACTAGCGGCTGCAAAATCAGCGGCGGGACCAGGGCATCGGCTGGCATGTCGGCGATTTTCCAGATCACAATGAGGCGCTCGTCGAGACGAATGTGCTCGATTTCAAGATAGCGTTTACATAGCGCGATTTCGTCTGCCAGCGGTGTCAGCTTGCGATGATCCGACATCAGGACGCGGAACAGTTCGGACATGTCTTCTAGCATCCGTTCGGCACGTTTTGGCTCGGAACGGATCAGCGAAAGGACTGCGTTGATGCTGTTGAACAGAAAATGTGGCCGGATGCGTGCCTGTAAGGCTTGCAGTCGGGCTTCAGTTATTGCCGGGGAAAGTGCGCGAGAGCGCAAGTCAAAATAGAACAGCGCAAACCCGGTGGCAAAAGCAAAGAAGAACGCGTACTGCCATACGGATACCTGCTGGTTGAGTACGGCGATTATTTGCAGCCACTGCCAGAACAACGTGCCGACAATGGCTTCCAATAGCAAAATAGCGATAATGCCCTGCCAGTAGCGCAACTTGCCCAGCGGCTTTCGGAGCGCGCAAGTTGCCAGTAGCGAAAAAATGATCGCCGGTTGGGCAACAGCCGAGATCACGAGGAACTGTTGCCAGAGGTCGCGTGAATCTATACGCACCACGGCGGCAGCAAAGCAGAGCAGGTTTACGATCACCACCAGCCGCAGCATGATTCCCAGGTTGCAGAAGTCGGGCAGGCGCGCCATTGCCACCTTGGGTGCGTCCTGCCTGCTTATGTCTGCGGGGTCATGCTTTATACTCGCCATGGCTCGATTGTGAGCGAATTTTCTACGGATTGACAATGCCCTATGTCGGATAAATCACAAGAATTGGGTGGTTCAGGTGCGGCTGGTAACTTAGCGAAGAGTCACTTTTCTGGCCGGTTCTCGGAGCCCGTGACGGATCTTGTCAAGCGATTCACGGCTTCTGTTTCCTTCGACAAGCGCCTGGCCTTCGTGGACATTCAGGGTTCACTGGCACACGCGAGGATGTTGGCCCGTCAGGGAGTCATTGCGGCACGCGATCTGGCGGATATTGAGCGCGGGATGGCCGAGATTCTGGCTGAAATTGAGGCCGGTCGCTTTGTTTGGGGCGGTGATCTCGAAGTTGTGCACATGAATATCGAATCCAGGCTGATTGCCGCGATTGGCGACGCCGGCAAGCGCCTGCACACCGGCCGTTCTCGAAACGACCAGGTTGCGACCGATATTCGCTTGTGGCTGCGTGGCGAAATTGACGGGCTGGTTGAGTTGTTACGGGCATTGCAGCTAGCGTTGGTGGGCGTTGCAGGAAAACACGCCGCAACGATCATGCCCGGGTTCACGCACCTTCAGGTTGCTCAACCGGTGACGTTTGGCCATCACATCATGGCCTACGTGGAAATGCTGGCGCGCGATGAGGCGCGGATGATCGACTGCCGCAAGCGCGTGAACCGCTCGCCATTGGGGGCCGCCGCCTTGGCAGGCACCAGTTATCCGATCGACCGCGAGTCGACCGCGGCTGAACTGGGTTTCGATGGTGTTTGCGAGAACTCCCTGGACGCGGTTTCCGACCGTGACTTTGCCATTGAGTTTGTTTCTGCGGCCGCATTGGTAATGACGCACCTGTCGCGCTTTTCCGAGGAACTCATCATCTGGATGAGTCAAAGTGTCGGCTTCATTAACCTGCCGGACCGATTTTGCTATTCGTCGTCGATCATGCCGCAGAAAAAGAATCCGGATGTCCCAGAGCTGATCCGGGGTAAAACTGGGCGGGTCAATGGTCATCTGATTGCGCTCCTGACGCTGATGAAGGGGCAGCCGCTTGCATATAACAAAGACAATCAGGAAGACAAGGAGCCCTTGTTTGATACGGTCGACACCGTGCGCGATTCTTTGACAATCATGGTGGATCTTGCGGCTGCGATTGAGGTGCGGCCCGAGCGGATGGCTGCGGCGGTCAAACGCGGATTTGCCACGGCCACTGATCTTGCCGATTACCTGGTCAAGAAGGGCTTGGCATTTCGGGATGCGCATGAAGCGGTAGCGCTGGCGGTACGGGATGCGGAAAAAGCGGGAAAGGATCTGGCGGAGTTGCCGCTGGAGGTCTTGCGCAGTTATTCGATATTGGTTGGTGAAGACATTTATGCCGTACTGTCGCCGGAAGGCTCGGTGGCCAGCCGCAATCATATCGGCGGGACGGCGCCGGGGCAGGTCCGATTGGCGGTAGAGCGTGCCAGGGTAAGACTACAATTTGCG
>JANMZU010000364.1:0-3772 GCA_031383585.1 Betaproteobacteria bacterium | reverse complement strand
GCTCACGCGCGACGTCGCGAGCCTCACCGCTCGTGGGATTCACCTCGATTTCGTTGATGGACAGCACCTCTGTCCTGTAACATCAGAGTTTTTATTAGGCTATGAAGATATCCGAAACAGTCGCACTACTCCAACGGGGTGAATTCGCTGAGTCTTCCAAATGGGCAGCAATCCGCGAAACCATCCATGCGGCTATCAAGCAAGCTGAATGGCCCATAGGTTCCGGAAAATTCACCATTTATCCTGAGAGCGGGAAAAAGTCAGGCGAGGGGAACGGCGTTGTGCCGATCAAAGCTAGGCCCATGCAGATACTCAAAGCCGAGGGCTGGACGCTGGAATATCCATGGGATGTGGCAACCAAGACTGCCTCTGCTGGAAAAAAGGGGAAGGGAAGTAAGCCCGGCGATATCGACGCGGCTAAGCAGTTCGACGATGGTCTGGTAGTCGTAGAGTGGGAAACAGGCAATATCAGCTCGTCGCACAGAGCAATCAACAAGATGGCGCTGGGCTTGGTAACCAAGAAATGCGTGGCCGGAGTGTTGATCGTTCCGAATATGAAGCTGGCGCAGTACCTGACTGACCGCATTGGGAACATAGAAGAAATCCGCCCTTACGCTCCCTTGTGGGAAAACCTCAACATTCAAGAGGGTGTGCTTGAACTTGTAGTGATCGAGCAGGATGAGGAAAGCCGGAATGTACCCAAGATTCCAAAGGGCAAAGATGGGCGAGCGGCAGAAGGTGCCCTTTCTGCCTTGATGAACAATCTCTAGCCTTCGACGTAGTCCGTATTCTTGTGATGGGCGATGCTGTCATCCGTTAGCCGTTCCTTGATCTGCTGGGCGAAGTCGAGTTCAATACCAATCCAGTAACGATTTTTCTTCTCACACACCGCGAACGTAGTTCCTGACCCGCCGAATGGGTCAAGAACGATGTCACCTTCTACGGTGCTGATTTCCACAACACGATCTAAGAGCTTTGTAGAAAGCGCATTCGCCAACCTGTCTTTGGACTTGAACTTCCAGTGACGAACGGGCGGGATGTCTGTCCATACGTCCCGCAAATTTACCCCGAGCGGGTTCATAGCGTGCCTGTGTCCGCCGTAGTCCTTTACGTCTCCTCCGCAATGGCGACAAATTTCTATCGGTGTGCGAACCTTGCGGAAGGTTTTTGGTTTGCCTTTAGAAAAGTAAAGTAGTGAGTAATGACTTGGATATAGACGGCCAGCGATTGGCATCGTGGATTTAACGTCCACAGTGATGTCATGCCGAAACGTCAAACCATTCTCGATCAAGTAAGCACCAAGGACAATGTTCCAACGCGGCAGGTTGTAGATGAATAGCGAGCCCCCTGGTTTTAAAACTCTGACGCACTCATCCAACCATGCCTTGCACCAAGCGACGTAGTGCTGTTCGGAAAGATTGTCCTTCGACTTCGCTCCGTATTTTTTGTCTAAATTGAAGGGGGGATCGGCGAACACTGTATCGATACAGTTTTCCGCTATCAGCGGTAATGCGTTCAAACAGTCGTCATCGAATAACGCACCGTTGGTAGTGAGCAAGAACGGCGTAGTTTTTTCTAAAAGGTATTTAGAAATGTTGAAGCTAGGCAATTGCGCATTGACCTTTGCGAAATTTTCCGCAGCTACTTCAACCGACTGATATTTATCTAGGTCTAGGGTTTGTGTCATATCACACGATTTTCTATAAATTTGGAACTTTGGGAATCAATCAATTTGTATGATTTCCCGATGCTCATTGAGTAGTTTTTCAAGTTCAAACATCAACTGTGTTAGTGACGAATTGGGGTTAGGTTCAATCTGGGCAGTTTGCAACTCCACTGCCAATTTACCAGTCAAACTTGCAAATTCGCGGTAGCGGTACAGCCGCTGCGCAGATATCAGTGCAGCTATCGGTTTGCCGTGTCGGGTAACAACTAATTCTTGACCACATTCGACGTCCTCCACATATTTTGAAAGGTGTGTACGGACTTCAGAAAACGGCAATAGTTCATCTGTGGTGAATTTCATGGCTAGCGTATTGACTTATAAATTGAGCAATATATTGATCTAATTATAAGTCAAATTCATCAAAAAAGTGGCATCTCGGTAGAAAGTGCTTATTTTTTAAGCAATTTCGCTGTTTTGCTGGATAACCACCACAACGCGGTTTTTTGGCTCAGTTGAGGGTCTCAAAGTGGCATTTGAGGGGTCAAAACGACCACTTTTAAGCTGTCAATTGGCATGTTTTGCCATTTTTATATATCAAAAACTTTATAAAGATGGTAAAATACAGCTATCGGTTGTCAATATTCAGAAATAGCGGTTTTCACTGTGTTTCAGAGTCACCGATGGTTATTTGAGCAAGCCTAGAAAGCCTGCCAAACCAAGCCCAAAACGTTCTGTTTTTGGGACGCTGCCTAGCATCAACGGGCAGCAAAGAATTCCACCCCGCATACGAGCCTGAACTGTGTGCCTGATCGCCTCCGAGCATCGGGCTGCTTTCGCTCGTCTGTACCCGATGAACCTGCTGACCTGGCTGACCGCGCAGGCGGCTGGACTGGGTCTGGAAACCGACATGAGACCCAAACAAACAGGCAGCGTCGATAACGATGCCACCCATGATGCCGTCCAGACTGTTGCTCCTTATGGCGTGCCGCCCCATCCAGCAAATGCAGCCTATGCAAAGTGCATGACCGCTGTCCTGATGAAGACCATAGGGATGAACCTGAGCAGCATCACGACCAGTGAAAACTTTCCATGGGCTGCCATCCAAATCCGGGATTACTTTGCGGAACAATTTGGCGAGCAATTTGAAGAGCCTACCAAGCCGAACGTGCCCAAGTTTTTGCTGCCACCTGAGCAACGTGTCACCCCGGTAATAGTTCCTGCGGCCTTTCGCTACCGACTGGATTCGCTTGAACTGGCAACCCCAGATCAGGCCTGTGCCGTAGTGCGAAATCTGGACTGGATGACCTCTGCATTTCACCTGAGTCGAGCGGAGCGGAAGGTACTGCTTTGGACATACATTGCAAATCGCATGTTGCCCCCAGTCATTGAGGGCGTGATGTCCGAGATTCAGTTCTGCAATGAAGGCCAAGCCAATTCCGCGTTATCGCTGCTGCTGGATGAGCCCGAATCCGAAGTTGTGAAGTGTTTTTCTGCACCCTGTCGTTTGCGCGGAATGCGACTCATTGATTCGCACCCTTGGCGGTATCCGCTGACTCCGGACAGCTTCTTTCAGGGCACGGAGAACTTGACCGATGTGCTGGAAGTCGTCCACTACAGCCGCGCCGGAATGCTGCAACGCCTGTCTGAACTGTCCTTGCAATGGTCAATGCTTCCAAACGCTGGCGTCCCCGACGAGCAGTTTTTTAGGTGGTTCAAACCTGCAATGGCTGAGGCGTGTATTGCCACGGTCAACGACCAGCCACTCACGGCGGCACACATCGCAGAACTGGTGTGGTGGCTGATCGGCTATCGACTGCCAGCCGAACAGTTTGAACCGCTGGCAGGAAACATTGATTTCGTGACCATTCAAAAGGCCATTCAACGCTGCTGCATGGGGCACAGCCAACTTGACCAAGCCGTCACGCAATTGGCCGTCATGCAGGCGCTTTACGCCGCTGTGCCGTAGCCGCTAAGCAAGCACCGCTGACACCGCCGACTCCCGGCGACGTGCAGCACTGATTTTCTAGCCGCGTGCATAGGTATCCGACGACTGATTTCGGAGAACAACGCACGTCCAAATGTTTCACAAAAGGAGAAGACCATGAC
>JANMZU010000343.1:0-4605 GCA_031383585.1 Betaproteobacteria bacterium | reverse complement strand
CCCTGCTGTAGTTGGGCAAGTGCGGCGGCGAGATCGAGCACCTTGATCGCATCCTCGCCCAGTTCGAAGCCTTCTGCACCGTTACCCAAAGCGTGCGCCACGGTATTCCGATCGCTATCACTGTCGAGGACAGTCAGGGTGTGCGGGTAAAAGAACCCTCCACTTCACCAACAACTCCAGAGGCAAGCCAATGACCCATCCCATCAAGATCATCTCATTGTTCGCCTGCGCTGTGGCGTGCCGCCGTTGTGCAGAGGCTTGCCGCAAGATGGCAGGCTGATCATGGCATGCCCGGTTTCACAGAAACTTGTCGTGTGGCGGCCCCTCACTATTTTGTCGAAGTGCGGCGCGATTATGCACCGCAGCGAGACTCTCCGCAGCAGAAGAAAAGAACAGTTGATCGAAGCACATGGGGGCTAGAGACATGAAGGAAAGTTACCCCATTTCACGCGTCTGGGACATTGTCGAGAAGGCGCGTATCGGCATGCTGACGACGCACTTCAATGGCGGCCTGCGGGCGCGGCCGCTGGAGGCGCGGACCGATCGCACCGCCGGCATCATCTGGTTCGTGACCGATGTACGCGGCGCCAAGGACGACGAGATCGACGCGGCTCATGATATCGGCCTCGTCTTCATTGCTGAAGGTGATCGCGTTTATCTCTCCATCACCGGTCGCGCTTTCGTGACGCGCAATGCCGTCAAGGCGAAAGAGATCTGGAGGACGACAGACGACGTGTGGTTTGCGGGCGGGTTCGCCGATCCGAATGTGCGCGTGCTCCGCGTAGAGCCCGCCTACGCCGAACTCTGGGACGGGCCGTCGAGTGCGGTGGTTACGACTTTCGAATTCGTCAAGCGGGAATAGGCGTTGAAAATGTGCAACGCCGGCGTTCCGAGTGTCCGGGCTGTTCCGTTGACTTGCTGGGACCTCCTTGAATTTTGCCGGAGGCAATCTTGGCCGTATTAATCGACCCCGACCGGAACAAGCTGCGCGCGGTGCCGCGCCTGCTGCAAATACTGCGCGTGCTCACCCGCCACAAGTTCCTGGGTGCCCTGTTCGGCAGGGGACATTGGCCGCCGCCGAAAGAAGTGAGGGAAACCCTCGAGGAGCTGGGGGTGGTGTTTCTCAAATTCGGACAAGTGCTCGCCATGCGCCGTGACCTGCTGCCAGCGGCGTACACCAAGGAACTGGAGTTGCTGCACGACAATCTACCGGCGATGAGCATCGCGATGGTGCGTGCGCGGGTCAAGGCCGAACTGGGCGCACCAGTGGAGGACTTGTTCGAGACCTTTACTGAAACACCGCTGGGTGCGGCCACCATTGCCCAGGTGCACGAAGCCACCATGAAGGGCGGGCGGCGCGTGGCGGTGAAGGTACAGCGGCCGGGGCTGAAAGTAAAGATCGCCACGGATATGGCGGCGCTGAATTACCTGGTGGCGATGGCGGAAAGGCTATTTCCCCGGCTGCGCGCGCTCGAGTTGCCGGCCGTCGTGCGGGAGTTTTCCATCAGCCTGAACCGCGAAACTGATTTCACCCGCGAGGCGCGCTCCATCGTGCTGTTTCGTACTGCAATGGACGGTTTCCCCGGCCTGTGGATTCCGGATGTCGTACCGGAATGCACGGCTGGTGCTGTACTCACGCTGGAGTTTTCGGCGGGCGAACGCATCGATTACTACGCCAAGAAGCACCCGAAAGCGATGCCGAAGGCGATGAACACGCTGGTCACGCTGATGTTGCAAACTATCTTCGAGGAAGGCCTGTTCCACGCCGATCCGCATCCCGGTAATGTCTTCGTGCTGCCCGACAAGCGTGTTTCCCTGCTCGATTTCGGCAATACCGGCGAGCTCGACGAACCGATGCGCGAATCACTGAAGCTCCTGCTCGAAGCCGTCGTGAAGGGCGATGCGCGTTCCGCCACCGAGGCCTATCTGGAGATGGCACCGGGTAGCGAAAAGGTCGACCGGGCGGGACTGCTGGTAGATATCAAGGCGACGCTGTATGAGATACGCCGCACCAATCTGGCCGAGGTTTCCATCGGCGATGCGTTTGAATCCCTGCTACGCGCGGGCAGCCGCAACGGCGTGCACAATCCCGGCGAGTTCGTCACGTTGACACGCGCATTTGTCATCCTGGAATCGATGATCCGCAAGCTCGCGCCCGAACACAACTACATGGAATCGTTTCGCGAGGAAATCTCACGCCTGACCGCGCAGCATTTCTCACCGGCGCGCATCAAGGACAACACCACTCGCCTGGCGCGCGACGTCGAACGCCTGATCATGGAGGCGCCCGGCGATACGCGACGCGTGCTCCACCGGATCGCTGTGGGCGACCTCGGCCGGCTGCCGGGACTGGAGGCGTTGGGCGCGCGCTTCAGCCGCAATCTCGAGCGCCTCGCCGCTGCGGTCATGTTTGCGGCGCTGGTGATCAGCGGCGCGATGCTGATGCTGACGCCGCTCGGCGGCAGGCATCACATCTTCGGCGAAGCAATGATATTCAGTGGCGTTGCCGGAATGATCATCGCCGCGATCGGCGCATTGCGTCGCGATCATGGCCCGCATTGAAACCTCCCGTCGTTTGAGGCGAACCCCTGTTACCGCCGCCGATAATGCCATCGTCAATTCACCCAGTCCCAACCAAAAGGCCATCATGAAAATTCCATTCCTCGTTTCTGCCATCATCGCCGGCACGCTTTCTGCGCAAGTGGCATTTGCCGCCGAACCGAAAGTGAAGGTGCTATCCCCTGCGGAAGATGCCACCAAGAAGACCGTGCTGATTGGTCGTGCCCTGGCCGATAGCCTGCTTGTCACGCTCGAGATTGAGGGCGCGGAGAAGATGTGGATGCTGATGGGTAATCCGCCGAAATGGATGGAAGAGCCGGTCGTCAAGGGCGACATTTTCCACGTCGAAGTAAAGCCCGTCGATCCGGGTTCCAAAACCCGCATCCCCTATGCCGATGTCAAGTTCAGCGCCGTGAACCGGGACAACAAGAAAACGGTCGCAGGCACGCTGCATCCGAGTTGGGGCGAAAGCGGCCTGCACTATGCCTATAACAGCCCGCTCGCCGGCGACGGTACTTACGAGGTAACCGTCACCGTCGGCGTGCCCACCTTCGCCCGCACCGAGAAGAACAAGACTCTGTGGACCAAGCCGGTGACCACGAAATTTCATTTCAGGCTGGCAGGCACAAAGTTTGTCGAGGTGAGCGAGGCCGCGCCTGAACTGAAATGACCTCATCCACTGTGTTTGTGAATGAAGGCGGTCCGGACGCGCCCATTTCGTCCGATTTCGAAAAAAGGAAACACACCATGAGTCATCATCTGGACCAAAGCGCTAAAGACTGCATTGCCGCTTGTAACGATTGCGCGACCGAGTGCGGCAACTGTTTCACCCACATGGTCGGCAAGGAAAGCATGAACGAATGCCCGGCTTGCTGCATCGAGTGCGCAGCGATCTGCCGGTTGTGTGCCGATTCGACGGCCCGCAATAGTCCGTTTGCCAAGCAGACCTGCAAGCTATGCGCGGACATCTGTGATTGGTGTGCGAAACAATGTGATGCGCACGATATGGATCACTGTAAACACTGCGCCGAAGCGTGCCGCCGTTGTGCAGAGGCTTGCCGCAAGATGGCCGCCTAAGCAATGCACATTCATGGGGTCGCGCTCGACAAGTTCACGAAAATGTATCGAGCTTGGCTCCCCTTATCCGTTCAACAATTTGCCTGGCCGCCAAACGGGCCGGGCTTTTGGGCAGATCAGCGCAAGCTCAAATGACGGTTTTCTGCGTCACTCATCCATTGCCGACCTAGTCGGATAGTTTCTTCGCTTAATAAAAAAAACAAGAAAAACTAATAACGGCCGATGCAAACGTAACCATGTTTAGTCTAATGCCAAGAGCGCTCGCAAGATCGCCGTCGGACACCCCGACGGCAAGTCAGTCGCCTGCTGCAACCCCGATACGGCCGCATTGCTGACACCAAGCCTTGTCGCCGCGGGCTGACAGTGCTCGGCGCCACCCAATCCGTCGTCGCAGGCTCGTGCGGTGCTCCCGCCTGCTGTTGGCCAGTGCTTGCATGAGCTAGTGCACTTGTATCAGCGGCACGCAGGGTGAACGCATGGTGTAGCCGGAAACATCGACTGCGTATTGTTGTCCCGAAAGCGTACATCGCCATTTGGTGCGCCTTTCCTGTCAGAAATGGCTGGCGAAGCGCATGGTTGGCGGATTTGTTATCCCGGCCGTGATCCGGAACGGATTTCATTACTTGCTCCTGATCTCCTGCGTTGCGTTCACGATCGGAAGTTCTGGACGAGCAGCCCATTGCCTGCAGCCAGCGTCGTACCAACCGACACTCGAATACCCCAGCAGGCGCTTAAGTACAAAGTAGGTCTGGCTGGTTTGATGTCCTGTACGGCAATGCACGATGACCAGCGTATCTTTTGAGGGAATGATTCGGCTTTATGCTGCGGCCAAGGCTGCAGTCGGCTTGAACGAGACGACTTTGCTCGAACCTGTCACCAGGTCTTCCGTGAAAGGGCGACTGATCGCCCCTGGGATATGGCCGGCACGAGCTTCGTCGGTTTTCTTGCCCGTGTATGAGTCCGTCGGCC
>JANMZU010000324.1:0-4650 GCA_031383585.1 Betaproteobacteria bacterium | reverse complement strand
AGTCCGGCTATGTGGATCAGAACGGTGGTTCCGTGGCCCCGGCGTTTAGAAACAACGAGGTCGACAATTACTCCATATATGACCTGGGCGTAACTTACGCAGGCTTCAGAAACCTCAACCTTCGTGTTGGCGTGCTCAATTTGTTGGATAAAGATCCACCGTTCACGAACCAGACAAACAGGTTCCAGGCGCGCGCATACGACGACCGTTTCCATAATCCATTGGGTCGCGTATTCACGTTTAGCGGCAAATACACCTTCAAGTAATCGTTACACCAGCATGGAATTATGAATCAGGGGGCTCCGGCCCCCTTTTTCATGTCCGACGTTTGCCATGACCTAACTCCATTTCTACTTGATTAGTGCATTAATTTACTGGGCCGGCAAAAAAATTCGTCATTCCCGCGAAGGCGGGAATCCAGCGTCTCTCTCCGAAAAGTCACTGGGGTGAAGGCGTGCCTTCACCATTCGCGGGGACGACGAATGTTTGATATTTCCACCACTCGTTTATTGAACTAATGATCGAGAAATGGAATAGCTCTGGATCTGCAAGGCAGCCTGAGAGCTAGTCGCGGCGAGAGACAGGCGATGAAGTGAAAACTAGTGGGAAAAGGGAAAAGCGCTCTTACCAGGATACATGTTGCATGCTGTCCCAAGGGATCAAGGGGACGATCGCGACCGTTGGTGGGCGCGGCCCGCAGAGGCGTTGGTGGCGACGATGACGAAATCGGACGATGCCAAGCGATCATTCAGCGCACACACGAATGTTGCAAAAATACGACATTCGGTAAATTTTATGGCCGCGTTGCCCGTCAAACCGATAAACTTTGCCAGTTTGTATCGTTCTATTGCGCCGCATTGACACAATCAGTGTGTGGCGTACCAGAAGTTTTTGATTTGCAACTAACAACGAGGCCCAAATGACACATTCAAAGATGAAAGTGTTGCCACAAGCATTGCTGGCAGCATTGATCGTAACGCCCATGGCGTTTGCCCAGACAACGGCCCCAACCACGCAAAAGGTTGAGCGGGTCGAGGTGACTGGCTCCAACATCAAGCGGGTAGACGCCGAGGGTAGCGCGCCTATCCAGATCATCACACGCGAGGAAATCGAGCGTTCGGGCAAGCAGACTGTTACTGAAATGCTGCGCACCCTGCCGACCAACGCGGGCGGTGGCTTGAACGACATTACCGGCGCCAACAGCTTCTCGTCGGGTGCATCCACTGTTTCCCTGCGTGGCCTGGGCTCTTCAGCCACTCTGGTACTCCTGAACGGTCGTCGTATCGCGCCGTTTGGCAATTCTGATCCTAACTTCGGCCAGTCCGCAGTGGTCAATCTGGACTCGTTGCCACTTGACGTGGTTGAGCGTATTGAAATCCTCAAAGACGGCGCATCGGCGATCTACGGGTCTGAAGCCGTCGCGGGTGTGGTCAATATCATTCTGAGGAAAGACTTCACCGGCGCGCAAATCGGTGGCAGCTACTCAATGAACCGGGATAACGACTACAAGGTTTGGCGCGCATCCACGACGCTGGGCTTTGGCGATCTGGCGCGCGACAAGTACAACGTTTTTATCAATTACGAGCGTTTTGAGCGTGAGACAGTAAAGGTTGACGATGTGATCAACTACGTTCTCGACCCGCGTTTGCAAGCGAGCCCGTCATTCCTGACCTTCGCCCGGTTTAGCTCTTCGTTTGCCAACAACTACCTGACCGGCTCCTACAATCTGGCTACATTGCAGGCAACAGCATCGGCATTTGCTCCTGCAGCTGTTCAGCCAGGCTGTGTCCCAGGCGCCATCAGAGACGCCGCTGGACGCTGCCGCTGGGACATTCCTGCAAGGCAGGATATCGTTCCAAAGAGCGATCGCGATAACTTCTTTGCCCGCGGCACGATGGATTTCAGTGCAAACCTGAGCGGCTTTGCCGAAGCAGGTTTCAATCGCACGAAGACGTTTTATCGCGGTAACCCGCAGGTTTCAGGCGACTTCGGTGTTTGGTACTCCAGTACCCAGCAGCGCCTGGTCAACATGCCTGAGTTCTTGCCAGTCGGTCACCCGAACAACCCATTCACCACGCCGATCATTCTGCGCCACCGCTTCACCGAAGTCGGCAATGGCGACCGCCGGATAAATGCCGAAGCCAAGCGCTTCGTTGGCGGATTCAAAGGCACGACGGGCGCAATCGATTGGGAAACCGGGCTTCTTTATTCCGAAAACACCCTTGAAGGCACCACATTTAACCAGATCCGCGTCACACCATTGCGTGCGGGCATTTTGAATGGAACTTACAACTTCCTGAATCCGAGCCTGGGCTCCATTACTCCCGATATGTTGCGCATCAACACTGTCGACAAGGCCAAGTCCAAGTTTACGATTTATGACGCGAAGGGCTCGATGGAGTTGATGCAACTGTCCGGTGGTGCGATGGCGGTAGCCGCTGGTTTCGAGTATCGCAAGGAAGACCGTACCGCCAACCCGGATCCGTTGAAATTGCAAGGCGAGGTAGTTGGCTTTGGCGCGGCTTTTGCTCAAGGTTCACGTAATGTTACGTCTGCGTACGCTGAATTGAGCGTACCGTTTGCGAAGAACATTGAAACGCAATTGGCGTTCCGTACCGACCGGTACTCCGACTACGGCAATTCCACCACGCCGAAAATCGGCATCAAGTGGAAGGCGCTACCCTCACTCGCGCTCCGCGGCTCATATGCTGAGGGCTTCCGTGCTCCATCGCTGACCGAGATTTCGAGATCGAGCGTAACAGCCTTTACGACCATCACCGATCCGCGTCGCTGTCTGCTGGGAACGGAATTGGCGTGTAGCTCCAGCGTTGCCTTGCTGCTGGTCAACGCTGATCGCCTTGATCCTGAGAAATCCAAGTCGTACAACCTCGGTTTCGTTTGGGATCCGCTCAAGGATGTGTCAGTTACGCTTGACTACTTTGATATCCGTCGCAAGAACGAGATCAACCTGCTCGATTTCGACCTGATTCTGGCTAACGAAGGTGTGACCACCGGTATTTACGCAAATCGTGTGGTCCGTGGACCGGTTGCGCCTGGCGAGACCGTCGGCCCGTTGCAAGCGTTGAGCTCGTTTTACTTCAACAGCGGCAACACCAACATCAAAGGCTACGATCTTGACGTTCGCTGGAATCTGAATCTTGGGGGCATGGGCAAGCTGAGCAACCGCGCAGCGGCGACTTATTACGCAAGCTATAAGGGCAACGCCTCCAATTCCGACCCGCTGACCGAGTTTGCCTCGTTCGGGTTCCCACGTGCTCGCGGCACACTCGGCACCGTCTGGGAGTACCGTGATTTTTCGACTGGCCTGACGGCGAATTACAACAAAGGCTATCGTACGGTGCGTAACCCAAATACCGCCTGTTCTGCCGCCATTAGAGCCATTCAGCCTGCTTGCGAAGTGAACTCAAACACTACGGCTGATTTTTCGTTACTTTATAGCGGCATCAAAAATCTGACGCTGAATCTGATCGTTCGCAACATCTTCGATCAGAATCCTCCGCTCGATCCAAATGCGCGTCCGCTGAACTTTACGTACCATCCTTTCCAAAGTGTTGTTTACACGGTTGGTGGAACGTATCGTTTCAAGTAATAGTAATTGAAGTTGTTTTTCTGTAAGAAAAAAGGGGCTTCGGCCCCTTTTTTCTTACGCACGTTTGGCGCTTCGCGCCGGCAAAAATGTTTCATCAGGGCAATCGGAGCCTGAGCGAATTGTTGGCCGGCTGTCCCGCTCTCTGGCGGGCATCGCCGCCAATCGGCATCACCGCAGAACGATAAGATGCGCATCAGTCGCGCCATTCACTGCGGCAACCGCGATGTGCTGATCAAACGTGACAAGCGACCCGCAATGAGCGACTGCGAGCGTCAAAAGGTAGACATCGGTAATTTGATTGTGGCCGAAAACCTTGTCGAAGTGAACACGGTCGTCGTCAAGCACCGAGACATCGTCTGGCCAAAATTCGTGATCGAGCTCGGTTGTCGCTCGCTTTAGTTGTCGTCGAACCTGATCGATGCCAATGGCACCGCGCATGCCGTAGCCCGGCAAGTTGAGCACGCGAATCACGCCGTTTTCCACCAGCGGGCAAGTCGCAATCTTTATAGCGCGCTTCTCAATGAACGCGTTGGCTCGCGCCGAGTGGGTGTGTGCATCGTCCAGTAATGCGACCCAGAGATTTACGTCCAGCAGATAGCGCATGGGCTATATGCCTTCCTGCTCCATCAGTTTGCGAACGTGCTCCGGCGTAATGATTTCATCGCGCGGCGGGAGAATTGCGAAGCGACCAATGGTGGCCGCTGGCTTGGTTGACGTGTCCGAGCGTGAACGTAAGCCAGCACGGATAAGTTCAGTCGCGACTTCGCTTAGGGTGGCATTGCGTCGAAGCGCCTCATGCTTGACGGCGTTGAGAACATCGTCATCGATGCTGAGTGTGGTGCGCATGATTTTGATCCAGATGATGCGTGCGCATCATATTAGCATCTTTGCATCTATTTTACCGGAATTTGTAAACAGCGTGTAACATCAACTGAAGTAACACTTTACTATTCAGGCACTTAGAGAGAACTTTGACAAATTGCCACGTGGCCCTTATGGTCCTTTCGTAGCGGTTGGCGGGACGTATCGCTTCAAGTAAT
>JANMZU010000298.1:0-2880 GCA_031383585.1 Betaproteobacteria bacterium | reverse complement strand
ACGCTAACTTGAACTTACTTTCATTGGGCATATCGTCGCCAATCTTGGGTGTGTTCATATCAGTACCACACCGACATTACGCCGTGCGCGAGGGCAAAACCGGTCGCCACGCACGACATGAGGATATGGCCGCCCAATAAATACTGTCGCGGCTTTTCCCATTTCTGTGACCGTGTATTGATGCCCAGCACCGCGCCACTGGCCACACTCGCGAGGAAACAGACGGTGAGCCAGAAGCTCAACGCAAAACCAAAATGGGTTCCATGCAGCAATAGCATTGCAAAGACAATCGGCCCCAGCCAAATGTGTAACCGGTAGCTCCGCGCCACGTCTTGCTTTTGGTCTCGCAGGCGCACATAGCCCAACTGCCACTGCACCACAAACAGGACGATCAAACCGAAACCGGTGACCACACTGAACGTCATCGATTGCATCATCGCCGGGAGCGGCCACTTGACGCCCACCAGCGCCTGCAGTGTGAACAGCGCCACCGCGACCAACAAACCGTAGCCCAAAACCTGCCGTTGCTTGAGCGAAAGCGTTGCGATACCGGTTGATTCGACGGTATCGGTGCCGATAGCGTGGAACGACTCCACGTGCATGCGGTGCGCGGGCACCTTCGCCTGGCGCAGCAGCCGCTGCACCTCGGTTTGCATGGGGGTCGAGCCGCAGATGAGCCACTCGCCTTTTGGAAATTCCCCCACCAGCTTGTTGATCGCTTCGGCGCTGATGCGGCCATCGGCGCTGGTGTCGCGGATGAAGTGGGACATAGTTGGCTGACCAGCCGAGAAGCTCGCCCATTCATCCGCACATACCGTTTGATTGCGCGCGGCGACGGCGTAATCGACATGGATTCGCCGGCGGGACTCGGTAGCGAGCGCCGCGCGGCACATGGCCAGAGCGGGGGTGACACCAATGCCGCCCACCACGCAGATGAGCGGATTGGGGTCATTCAGCTCGAAAAGGAAGGTGCCCGAGGGCGGCATCAGATTGATCACCCCACCTACCTCCAATTGATCGAACAACCAGTTGGACATAAGCCCCGAGGCCTGCCGCATCACGGTAATTTCGTAGTGCCCGCGCTCGGTGATTGACGAGGTGAGTGTGTACGGGCGCTGCACATCGACGCCGTCGATATTGGCTTGTATCAGCAAATGCTGGCCGGGCTTGACGGCTGGCGCGCGATCCGAAGCGGGCACACGAAAACGGAACGATTTCACTTTCTCCGTGCGTTCGATCACCTCGATGCACTGGCTTTCCAGCCACACGCTTTCATGGGTGAGCGTCGCAAGTTTGGGCACGCAGCCACCGCACACAGTGCCCGCCCCCGTGCGCGCCGACAGCGCTTCCACGTTGCGGCAGCCGCTATCGATGGCCGCTTTCAGAGTGGCACCCGTCACGCGCATGCATTGGCAGACGAAGGCGTTGCTGTCGGCTACCGCCGCGACTTCCAGCTCACCCGTGCGGCCAAAGGCGAGCAACTGCGCGTCAGACAGGCTTGCGCCATCGAGCACAAGTTGGTGCAAAATACTGATGCCGGCCCATGGCCCCTTGACGACGGCGCCGACCAGCTTGGTTTCGGCAAACTGCAACGTGCGCTCCACGCCGTTGGTGGCCGAGGTGTACGCGGTCTGGGTGACGCCAGTGGGCATGTCGGCCACCTGGATGGACCACAAATCCTGGCCGATCACACGATTGGCAATCAGGCTTCGGCCATCGGCCAATTTGTAGAGCGTGCCGAGCGCCGGGCGGCTGAATAATTCGGTTGTGAACTGCACCACCGTGCCGCGGCCACCGTAGCTATAGATGCCGCGCAGCGTCGCGACGTGGTCGCGTACCTTTTGATTGCCTTGATAGGCTTGTTTGAACGCCTCGCGCGAAATGGCGAGCACGGTCACCGCGTCCTCTGCGACCACCGAAGCTAGGCGCGGCTTGCCTTCGACCAGACTCAGTTCGCCGAAGGACTGCCCCTTCTGGAGACGCGCAAGCTGCACCACACGGCCATCGGGCTCGGTGCGATAGACCCGCACGCCGCCCGAGAGCACCACGTACAAGTTTTGCCCCAATTCTCCTTGCGTGCAGATGAGACTGTCGGCTGAGAATTCCTGCTCAATCGCGTTGCCGGCCGAGCCGCTACCACTATCAAGAAAGCGCAATAGAGACATCTGCTGCGACACTTTTTCCCGAACCTGCGCGGCGCCCAGAGTGATGAGCTCGTGGGCGATGTTGCTGTGCTGCTGCAAGAAAGCCTCGAAGGCTGTCCCTGCAACGCGCAGCAGCCGGGTGTCGCCGATGGTGCGCACGCTCGCCGAGCGACGGGCTCGCTCGGCACCCAAAAACGCCTGTTCACCGACAAATTTGTAGGCCTCCGAAAACCGTGCGAGCGGCAGTTCATTGCCGAGATCGTCGTGGGTGTAGACAAGCAGTTCACCGGCCAAGAGTAGATAGAGGTCATCGGCGTTGTCGCCCTCGTGGAGAATGGCGTGCCCGCTGGGCGGCGTCTCGATTTGGGCGGCGCTCGACAGCGCACTCAACTCAGCTGCAGTCGCCGCAGCAAACAAGCTGCTGGCGCGGAGGGATTCGATTGCTTCGACGCTGCCCGACAGCGGCGTATTCAAGGCGCCATCAACCTGGTGCAATGTTGTATTCACTGATCCGCCACTCCCTTATATTTTTTTCGGCGTGCTCCGTGCACCATTGTTATGGAGGCTATGGGTTATAGGAATTTCAATCGCCCTTTTTCAAGAATCCTGAATGTATCCGATGATCATCAAGCGGTCAAACGCGCGCGCAACCTCTAACCTGAATATTTCACCGATCCTTCAATGCTGAGGTCGGCGTTCCCTATGAGAACCGCGTTGATACTGGTGTCTAAGCCAA
>JANMZU010000289.1:0-10340 GCA_031383585.1 Betaproteobacteria bacterium | reverse complement strand
ATTTGTGAAATTGCCGTACAGACGGGCGGATATAAGATGGCCTGGATAGGCTATGCGATGCACGACGAGGCCAGGCGAATTGTCCCTCAGGCGGATGACGGCAGCGCGCCCGGCTACCTTGCCGACCTGTCGTTGAGCTGGTCGGCTGATACTGAAATCGGACAGGGCCCGGCCGCGACTACTGTTCGTACCGGCGAACCGGTGGTCATTGCCGATATCGCCAGTGCGCCCAATTTCCGGCCTTGGCTGGAGAGGGCGCAAAGCTACGGATACGCCGGTGTCATTTGCTTACCGCTGAAGTATGAACTAACCACCATTGGCGTGCTCGCGCTCTACATGGCGGAAGTGCGGGAAATTGGCGCCGAGGAATTGCGCGTGATGAAGGAAATAGCCGACGCGCTCGGCTACGGCATCACCATGCTGCGAGTTCGCGAAGAACGTCAGCGGACGCAGGAGGAAATCGTCAAGCTCAATGCCGGGCTGGAGGATCATGTGCTGCAGCGAACCACCCAACTTCTGAATGCTAACAAGGAACTCGAGGCGTTTACCTATTCGGTCTCGCACGACCTGCGCGCGCCGTTGCGCGCGATGGATGGATTTTCGCAGGTGTTGCTCGCCGACTACAGCACTGCGCTGCCTGCAGACGCGCAGCGCCTGCTTGGTGTCATCCGTCGCAATGCAACGCAGATGGGACAGCTCATCGATGATCTGCTGGCGTTCTCGCGCATCGGTCGAGGCGCGCTGGAGCTCGCGCCCGTGGACACCAACGCACTGGTGGATTCGGCGCTGGATGCTGCGCTGGATCTCTACCCCGACCGGCGGCATCAGGTGCATATCGAATCATTGCCGCGTTGCGAGGCCGACGCTGCGCTGCTCAAGCAAGTCTGGATCAACCTGCTGTCGAACGCGCTCAAGTTCACCGGCAAAAGCGGCGCTCCACAAATCCATGTGGGAAGCACCGAAATAAATGGCAACACGGTGTACTTTGTGCGCGACAATGGGGCGGGGTTTGACACGCGTTATGCTCACAAATTGTTCGACGTATTTCAACGCTTGCACAGTGTCAGCGACTATCCCGGCACCGGCGTGGGACTTGCCATCGTGCAACGGGTGATCAGCCGTCACGGTGGTCGTGTCTGGGCTGAGAGTGAAATCGGTCGCGGGTCTACGTTCTTTTTCTGTCTGGCAGAAAGCGCTCAACATGAATGACATAAATGTCGCAAAAAATATGGAAGTACTGCTCGTCGAGGATAGCGAAGACGATCTGGAACTGACGCTACGCGCGTTCAAGCGCGCCAGCTTCACCAATGTGATGCACATCGCGCGTGACGGCGAACAAGCACTGGATTTTCTGTTTTGCCGCGGCAGCTATGCCAACCGCGAATTCAAGGACGCGCCAAGACTGGTCCTGCTCGACCTGAAGCTTCCCAAAGTGGACGGGCTCGAAGTTCTCAAGCAAATCAAATCCGATCCGCGCACCAAATCGATCCCGGTCGTCATGCTGACCTCTTCGCGCGAACAATCAGACCTGATCGAAAGCCAGCGCCTCGGCGTCAACAGCTACATCGTCAAGCCGGTGAGCTTCGATGCATTCAATGAAGCGATCCGGCAACTGGGGTTTTACTGGCTGCTGCTGAACGAGAACCCGCAGGCTTGAATTTTTGCCCGCAGCCTGCGAGTTAATGCACAGTCGCCATTGTCCGGTTTCAGCACACCCAGAAACTTTCCCCAAACCAGGCAGCAGCGCAGACTTCGACCGCTTTCTGCCTGCAACCCGCACCAATGCTAGAGTTTGCTGCCCAGTAGCTGCCGGTTACACAGCCGGTTAAGAATCGGCCCGATCCACACTGATCACGCCGTGGCGTACCGCGTACAGCACCAGCCCCGCGACATCGTGAATATCGAGGCGCTCCATTAGCGAGGCGCGGTGAGTTTCAACGGTCTTGATGCTGACGTCGAGTTGAAAGGCGATCTGCTTGGTGCTTTTGCCCTCGGCGATCATCTGCAAAATCTCGCGTTGACGCGCAGTCAGTGCATCCATCGAGGATTCATTCTGGTGCGGCTTGCCGTGCAGAAAGCCGGCGACAATGTGTTTTGATACGCGCGGAGAGAGGTAAATTTCATCGCGCAGCACCGCCGCAATCGCCATCTTCAGATCCAGCGGCGCGGAATCCTTGACCAGATAGCCGACCGCGCCGGCCTTGATCGCGCGGCGCACGAAATCTTCGGTCGTGTGCATCGACAGAATCAGCACCTTGGTTGATGGTACGTCGGCCAGGATTTGCGCGGTGGCTTCGATACCTTTGATCTCGTGCATGGAAATATCCATGATCACCAAATCGGGTTTGTGCTGCTTGGCAAGGGCGACGGCATCGCGGCCGTTGTTGGCCTCAGCGACGATCTGTGTGTCGCCCAGCTCTTCGACCAATGCCCGAATGCCCGCCAGTACCAGCGCGTGATCGTCTGCCAGCAGGACGCGAATGACACTCATGACTTGCTCTCAAGAGCCTGATCGACGCTTTCGTGCGCCGAGGATTTTTCGCTGCCGGACAGCGCGAACGAAGCCTGCACGGTCGTGCCTCCACCGGGAACGGTGCGGACCTTCAGGCGGCCGCCAGCCAGTTGTGCGCGTTCTTCCATGCTGATCAATCCGAGGCTTCCCGTTTTTATGGCTTTGTTGCGTGCGGCGTCTATATCAAAGCCGACGCCATCGTCGTGTATCGCCAGCGTCAGCAGTCGATCGCTGAGCTCGACGCGAATGCTGATTTTTGTGGCCTTGGCGTGGCGGGTGGCATTGTTCAAGGCCTCCTGCGCAATACGATAGCACACGGCCTCAAGGAGGGCAGGCAATCGTTCGGTAAGCCCGACGAATTGGCAACTGATATCTAGCCCGGTGTTGTTGCGCTGCTGATCGGCCAGCCAATGCAATGCCTCATCGAGGCCGAGCTGGTCAAGCTGGGGTGGCCGCAACTCGAGCGAAAGATTGCGCAGCTTTTCCAGCGTAAGTTCGGCTGTGCTCAGGCACTGGATCAGGATTTCCTTGTGCTCGTCGCCGATGCGCTGGGCGAGGCGATGTAAACCGATTTTGAGTGCGGTCAACGATTGGCCAATATCATCGTGCAATTCGCGTGAAATACCGCGGCGCTCCTCCTCCTGTATGGTGAGAACGCGTTTGGATACAGCCTGCAAACGCTGGTTGGCGTCGGCTAGCGCGTGATGCGCCAACATGCGGTCGGTGATGTCTTCGTGCGAAACCACCGCGCCATCGAGACTATCCTCGAGTGGCATCGCTCGCGTGACGAACCAGTGGGTACCGCCCGGACCCGCACGCTCATACTCAACCGAGGCAAAGGCGGTCTCGCGATCAATCACCGCGCGCAGATTTTTCATACTTTGTTCGGCACTGGCATCGCTGCGGTCGGCCGCCGCCTGCAGCAGATCGAAGTAATTTTGGCCCAGCGCGGCGGCGGCCTTGTAGGACTGACCACGAGTGTCGTCGTAGCTGTCCCAGGCTTTGTTGGTCGCAACGATAATGCCCTTGCCGTCGAGAACGGCAATGCGAGTAGTGAGTGAATTGAGAATGCCGCGCTTCATGGATTCGCTGGCGCGTAGCGCTGCTTCGACCCGTGCCTGCTGCTGGCGCGACACGCGCCGACCGACCGCGGCTTCGATTGCCGCTGGCAATCTGCCCAGGCGATTCTTCAGCAGGTAATCGCTGGCGCCGTCTTGCATGGCCGCGACAGCCGCTTCCTCGCCGATGTGATGCGAGACAACGATAAACGGAATGTCCAGCCCACACTCGCCGAGAATTTTCAGAGCCCGATCCGTGCTGAAGCGCGGCAGATTGAAGTCACACAACACGACATCGGGCAGATCGGTTGCTAGCGCCGCGCGGTATTCAGCTTCAGTTTCGACGCGCACTGCAGTGAATTCGAAAGGCGCGGCACGCAGCGAATACAGCAACAACTCTGCGTCGTCGGCAGAGTCTTCGACCAATAAGAGGCGATAGCTGAGACTCACCACGCCACGACGCTTTTTTGGATACGGCGCTGCAGCGATCGATGCCGACAGCAAGGTTGGCTGATGCGCTGTGGATACTGTTGGTTCATGGCGTTGCTGTGTCTCCTGCCAGATATGATTGCTTCGTTATTGTGCACCCGCGGGAAATTTGATAGCCGCCAATTCCCCTGGATCAGGCTGCGAATAACCGGAATGGCCAGATTGTGGGGCCTAACAAAACTTGCAAACCCTTCGGAAACTTCCCGTTGGCTTACGTACCAGCTTCGGGAGATGCCTTGGCAGCACCTTTCAAAATTTCCCATTCATGGCTAAAAACGCCACGTTGAGCAAGGTCGCGAACGACACCCACGCAAGGTATGGCGCAAGCAACCACGCGGCAAATTTGTCAAGCGCATGAAAGCGCTGGATGGTGGCGGCAATCGCAAACAGCAGCAGCACAATCACCACCAGGCCACCGCCGAGTGACTGCGCGCCGAAGAACACCGGTGACCACGCCGCGTTGAACGCCAGCTGGACGGCAAATTGGCGCAACGCCGACCTGCGTTCAGCCGACACCGGCAGGCACCAGATTCGCCAGGCCGCAATCCCCATCGCGACATAGAGAAGCGTCCATACAGGAGCGAACACCCATGCCGGTGGGTTGAAGGCGGGTTTTTCGAGCGCGGCGAACCAGGTGCCTGGCTTGAAGAAGAGGCCGATGACAACACCAATCGCCACGCACAGGCCAACCCATGCCGCCAGTGCCAACCAGCGGCGCGCACCGGCGACGTGCGCCAGAGGCTGTTCAGCTTTCATCGATTTTCCAGCAGCAGAGCCCATCAGCGTGCCAGAAACTCGGCCACCGCTTCCCAGCCAGCCGTCTGATCGGCGAATTTTTTGATGATGATCAGTAATGGCACCGCCAGTAGCATGCCACCCACACCCCACAACCAGCCCCAAAACAGCAGCGACACGAATACAACGGTGTGATTGAGTGCGAGCCGCTTGCCGACCAGCATAGGGTTGATCAACTGGCCTTCAAAAAAAGTGATGCCCACAAAACAGGCTACCAGCAGAAACGCCTGACCAGTGGATGCGGTGAACGCCATGCCTGCCAGCAACAGCAATACGGCGCTGGTAGCGGCACCGATGTAGGGAACGAAATTGAGCAGCGCAACCAGCGCACCCCAGAACCACGGCATCGGCAGACCAAACCCCCACGTCAGCAATGTCACCCCTATCCCCAGGCAGATATTGATCATGCTGACACTGGCGAAATAGGTTGCCACATCGTGCTGCACAGTACGTACCACCGTCACTGCGCGCACCTTGTCGCGAAATATCGGCAGCACCCGCACCAGCTTGGTTAGAAAGAGATTGCCGGAAGACAGCAAAAAATAGGCCAGTACGCAGGCGCTGATCGCGGAAATAATAAAACCCTGCGCCATCTGCAACAGCACCCCGGTCATGCTGAGACCTTTGGCGGCCGCCTGTTTGGTAAGGTCGGTCGCATCGTGCGGTGCGATCAAACTGCCGAAACGAAAGCTGCGTACCCACCGCAACAACTCGGCCAATAGGTTCTGCACTTGCACAGGCAACTCGCCGAGCACATCCCAGGCAGGTATTACCAGAATTTCAACGACCAGCACCAGAAGTCCGATCATTGCCACCATGACGATGGCAGCGCCGATAGGCTCGGCGATGCGATATTTAGTGAGCTTATCGACGATGGGTGTCAGCACCACCGCCATGATGATGCCGAAAAGAATCGGCATCAGCACAGCACGGCCGAAATAGAGTGCAGTGACGACGGCCAACACAAACATGCCGACAATGGGTAGCGTGCCACGAGAGCGTGACTTTATGACGGGGGGTTCCGCCGGTGCCTCGGGTGTCGCAAGTACAAATTCTACCGGCGCCACATCCACAACTGCGGCGGCAACCTCCGCGCCGTCATGACTGACAGAGGGAACAGCTGCCAACAATTCGCCTGATACCGAGTTTGCCAGTTCAGCGCCCCGCATCTAGGAGGCCCGCCAGATCGTCTGCATGCTCTTCTTCAACGGATAGAATCCACTCGAGCATTCTTCGGGTTGTCGTGTCGTCATTGCCGATCACTTCGATCATTTCTCTGTAGCTGTCGATGGCGATTCGCTCAGCAATCAGGTTTTCCTTGACCATGTCGATCAGATCTTTGCCGGGCACATATTCGGCATGGCTGCGTTTGGTCAACGTGTCGGGTGAAAAATCGGGTTCGCCGCCGAGCTGCACGATGCGCTTGGCAATTTGGTCGGCGTGCTCTTGTTCCTGCGTGGCGTGCTCCAGAAATTCAGCGGCAACTCCTTCGGCATGTACGCCGGTGGCCATAAAATAATGGCGCTTGTAGCGTAGCATACAGACGATTTCGGTCGCCAGCGCTTCATTGAGCAGCTTCACTACCTGCTCGCGATTGGCCGCATATCCGGTAGTCACTGCGCCCTCTTCTATCTTGCGGCGTGCATTGGCGCGCAGCGTTTCCACAGTGCTCATGGTTGCTTTGGCGGGTGCTGCTTTGGTTTCTTTGGCTACGGCATTCATGGTTATCCCTGTCTTTGTGTTGGTTGGGTTGATTGTATAGGTGGCGCCAGCAACGCGCCAATGTTGCGCATGGCGCGCACTGACGAAAGCATGCTCAATGCCATCGTGATGAATCGTCGGCCTTTGCCCAAATTCGATGCGGCGTTGAAACTCCAAATGACGCCCGCCGCAACCGCGCCCGCCTTCATCACCTGCCAGACACCCAGCAGGTTGCGACGCGTGCGATCAATCGCCTGCAAGTCAGCATCGACGAGTCGTGCAGCAGCAGCCGTTTCTCCGCGAGCGGACTCAATACGAGCGAGCAGCGCCGCCCGTCGTACTGACAATGGCAATACCTGTTGCGGTGTCGCTTGCGTAATCATGGCGGGCTAGCTATCGATGCCAATCCTTCGGCGTCGCGCCGGAGTTCGCTGGCGCTGGCTGTGAACAGCGTCGATGAGACCCGCAACTGCGCCGAAAGGTAGAGTCCGCTGCCGATGGTGAACAGGCTGAATATGCCAGCCAGCCACGCGGCGGCATTGACCCGATACGGCGTATCCCAATAAATGACCAGGATCAGGACCGCCGCCATGACGACGCTGACGATCAGCAAAGCGCTTACCAGCGCAGCACTGATTGCCAGCCGAACCAAGCGAGCTTTCTCCTCCTGCACTTCGATCGATAGCAACTCGAACCGCATTGCAGCGTGCCCGAGCAGCGATGCGGCGAGCTGACGTATATGCACCAGGAACCCTTCGGCTCCTGGAGCATGGACCGTTCCGGACATGTCCGGCTGCATGATTAACCTTCGCGGCGATTCATGATGAGCATGCCGACCACCAGCCCGACCCCGCCCGCAACAGCGATCGATGTCCACGGGTTGCCGTGCACATATTCATCGGTTGCAGTGGCGGCTTGTTTGGCTTGCTTGATTGTCGCGTTTTGTATCTCGCTATAACGCGCCTTGGCGACCTCCAGCTGCTCCTTGAATTTGTCGCGAGCAGCGGCGAGTGCTGTATCACCGCCGGCGGCAGCACTCTTGAAAAGGCTTTCACCTTCAGCGAGCAAAGCTTTGAAATCGCTTACAACCTGATCCTTGGACTCAACCAGGTTGTGTGCTTTTTCGGAAACGCGGTCGAGGGTGTCGGAAGTCTGTGCTTTAAATTGCGTGGTATTCATGTCGAACTCCTGGTTGGATGGATGGATGAACTACTTGCCGCGCCGGGCCAGACCAGCGATCAGGCTGACCACGAACAGCACGATGAAAATGAAGAAAAGAACCTGCGCGATACTGGAAGCCCCAACGGCGATGCCGCCAAACCCCAGCAGTGCGGCGACGATGGCAATGATGAAAAATACGACGGCGTAGTACAGCATGATCAGCCTCCTGACGGCGAAAATCGGGTTGGTGGCAGCGCGCTGGGAACCTTGCGAACCGTATGGCGATGCGATGCTCAGAGAATACGCAGCGAAGCTTGCCGTGCGCATCAGACGTATGGCCAGCGCCTTGTAGGACAGACGCCGATTTAGCCTGGCGACGCGGACTGAGGCAAACAACGTACGAAAAAAATCCCGCAGCTGCGGGATCCGGGCACAGTGTTCTATTTCTCGATCATTAGTTCAATAAACGAGTGGTGGAAATATCAAACATTCGTCGTCCCCGCGAAGGCGGGGATCCAGTGACTTTGCGTGCAGAGACGCTGGATTCCCGCATTCGCGGGAATGACGATTTTTTTGCCGACCCAGTAAATTAATGCACTAAAGAAGTAGAAATGGAATTGGGTATAGAGGTCAGGCTGCTAGCCGGTACGTAGCGCCTGCAATGTTGTCCGGACGCTGTCGTATTCGAGGGACTTGTCAAAAAAGTAGTCTGCGCCCAGCTGCATGGCGCGCTTGCGGATTTCCGGAAAGGGGTGATTGGTGAAAACGATGATTTTCGGTTGCGGTTGCAGAGTTGAGCGGCGCACCTTTTCGATGACCGCCATGCCGCTGCCTTCGCGAAGCTTCAGATCCACGATTACCGCATCCACCGGATCAGCCAAAACAGCCGCCACTGAATCGATCTCATTGTCTGCAAAGCCAACAATCTCGATCTCGCCCGGTATATTTAGAAAATCGAGCAACAGATCACGCACATGTGGAGAGTCTTCCACCAGAAATACTCTTAACACACGTTTCGCAAACTCGCCCACTGCGGAACCTGCCACTTGCAAATTGTGTGATGCTGGTGATTCAATGCCCGGGCTATCGGTACTCATTTGAAACGAATCCATTAATGACCTATTGGATGATGCCGTTTTTGATTGCGTAATACGTGAGATCGGCGTTGCTGTGCATCCCCATTTTTTCCATCACCCGCGTGCGGTAGGTGCTGATCGTTTTGACACTGAGGAATAGTTCTGCCGCAACCTCTGACACGCTTTGTCCAGCCGAAAGTTTGCAAAATATCTGAAATTCGCGCTGCGACAGCCCACTATGTAGTGGCGCAGTTGTGGCATCCGGTGTTTCCGCGAGCAGTTCAGCGACTTCGCTGCTGATGTACTTGCGGCCTTTCCGCACGGTGCGCAAGGCAGTGACAACTTTTTCCGGTGCCGACTCCTTTGTCAAGTAGCCGGACGCACCAGCTCGCAACATATTCACCGCGTACTGTTCCTCCGGAAACATCGAGAGAATCAACACGGCCATTTCTGGCTTCAACGATTTCATGCGTTTTAATACATCGATGCCGCTTTGTTTGGGCATCGACAGATCGAGAAGGGTCACGTCAATTTCCCGCTCACGAACCGCTTTGAGTGCGTCTTCGCCATTGCTGGCTTCAGCCACGACTTCAAATTCGCCAGTTTCCTCAAGCAAGCTTCGCAGGCCCGCGCGAAACAACGCGTGGTCATCGGCGATCATTACTTTGGTTTTGTCGAGCATGGGAATAGGTACTCCTTGCAAAAATAGTTGTGAGCGCATCGTTCACTAGCCGCCGATATTACGTCATTTCAGTCTGGCACTATGTGGGCAGCTGTCGCGGATTGGCGTAGGACAGACTCTGACAGCCCTGCCGATGCCTGTCCTATGAAATGCGTCGGCTAGCTTTTCCGGCCGGTCCGTTAGTGGAACACTAACCAGTGCGCCTGGATAAAGCAGCGCGCGGGTGAATCACGGTGAAACTCAAGAAATGGGAGCAGCGATGCTCACTGCGCCGACTGCACTCAAGGTGAAGTTGCAATAGTCGCGGCAATGGCCAAGCGGCGCATCCGGGCTGGGCGATCCGGGCTGGGCGATCCGGGCGGGGCGATCCGGGCTGGGCGATCCGGGCGTGGGGCGAGTGTCGCCCCAGCGCCGGTGAAATCTATTTTTTGCGGGTAACTAACAATACGATGCCGACGACCAGCGAACCTACGCCAAGCCAGATCGGGATATTCACCGTTTGCGTGTCCTTGACAGCCAGTACAATCGGGCCAATTTTTGTTTCGTGGGTTTCTTTGGTGTAAGTAAATCCACCATACGCAAGACCGAGGCCACCAGCCACGATCAGTGCTATTGCCAACATTTTGACTGCGTCCATTGTTCGATTCTTTCTATTTGCCAATTGCTGCGAGAGTTGTTTGGATACTTGCTGACGCGGGTGAAACTTCTCCCCGGTAATATTTGATGCAGTTAACCCCTTCCCCTGCTCCCAGGGGAAGGAATCAGTCCGCTACAGGCGCCGACCTTGAATCAGCCGCACTGCAATGACAACCACAGCTATCACCAGAAGGATATGAATAAACCCGCCCATGGTGTACGAGGAAACC
>JANMZU010000283.1:0-2268 GCA_031383585.1 Betaproteobacteria bacterium | reverse complement strand
TCGATGTATTTCGAGCTGTAGCGGCGTTTCTTGGAAGCTCGCTATGGGGGCTACGTTTTGCTGGGTTTTTCCCCTCGCCGCGTCCCTCCCCCGCCAGGGGAGAGGGAAAGCTAACCGCAACGAGCGCGCACCAAATCGGTTTGACTCTCATCGCCGTCATCTAAGGTGCGACCTTCAACATGATCTTACCTATATGCGCACTCGATTCCATCAGCTTGTGGGCTTCGACAATCTCGTCAACCGAAAAAGTTTTGAATATAACCGGCGTCACTTTCTTCGCTTGCAGCAGTGGCCATACTTTCTCTTTCAGCGATAATGCGATCGCCGCTTTCTGCTCATCAGGGCGCGCGCGTAGCGTAGAGCCGGTGATTGTCTGGCGCTTCATCATCAAGGGGCGAAAATCGATTTCGGCTTTGCCGCCTTCGAGAAAGGCGATGAAACAATAGCGGCCTTCCAGCGCCAGCGAGCGCAGATTTTTTTCAATATAGCTGCCGCCGACCATATCCAGAATCACATTCACGCCTTTCTTCTGGGTGATGGCAAAAATATCGTTGGCCCAATCCTGTGTTTTGTAATTGAACACATGATCTGCGCCTATGCTCTTGCAAAACGCTGCCTTCTCATCGTTGCCGACTGTGGTGAATACTGTTGCGCCACAGGCCTTGGCGAGTTGAATAGCGGTCAGTCCAATGCCAGACGAGCCGCCGTGTACCAAAAGCGATTCACCGGCCTTCAATTTGCAAGTGTCGAAAGTGTTGACCCACACAGTGAAGAAATTCTCCGGTACCCCCGCCGCTTCGAGCATCGACAAGCCCTTCGGCACCGACAGGCAGTGAGCGGCAGGGGCCGCACAGTATTCGGCATATCCGCCACCGGGTGTTAGCGCGCAAACTGCGTCGCCGATTTCCCAGTTCGTCACCGCGTTACCGATGGCCACGATGGCGCCCGATACTTCCAGCCCCATAATGGGTGAAGCCCCGGGTGGCGGAGCGTAGCTACCGGAACGTTGCGCGACGTCGGGGCGATTGACGCCTGCGAATTGAACTTTGATCAATACGTCGTTTTCACCGAACGCAGGCAAGGGGCCGCTCGCGATGTGCATGTGCTCTGCGGCGCCGGGCGCGGTGATGGTCACGTATTTCATGCTGGTGGGAAGTGTGGGGGTTGGTGAGCTCATTTTGATTGCCTGCTGAATTGAGAGGTGCCTGCGCTGGGACGACGCAACTCTAGCAGGCGATAAGTTTTGATTGTTGAGTCAATAGTCATTCCAAAGCCAAGCCGCACCCCGAACCCCGCTGGAGTCGCCGAACTTTGGCGGCACCAGTCGCGTGGCGACATGGTCGCTAAGTACATAGTTTCCCCAAATCTTGGGAACCGCCGAATACCATCGTGAAACGTTTGACAATCCACCGCCGAGCACGATCAATTCAGGGTCTAGGATGTTGATAATCGTTGCGAGACTTCTTGCGAGGCGATTCTCATAGGCAGTCAAGGCAGCTTCGCATTCGCCGTCGTGGGCCGCGTTTGCCACAATGTCGGGCATGCTCAATGCGCGACCCGTGTCTTCCAGAAAATGCCTGGCGACACCTGGCCCAGAAAGCCATGTTTCGATACAGCCGCGTCGTCCGCAATAGCACGCATGTCCGGGTAACTCGTTGGCTTCTGGCCAAGGCAATGGATTGTGCCCCCATTCGCCGCCGATGGCGTTGGCGCCGGTCACGATATGGCCCTTGATACAAATGCCGCCGCCGGTGCCGGTGCCGATGATGACGCCGAATACGTTGTCGGAACCCGCAGCGGCGCCATCAGTTGCTTCGGACAACGCAAAACAATTGGCGTCATTTTCGATGCGGACTGCGCGCCCGAGTAGCCTTTGTAGATCGTCGACTAGAGGTTGACCGTTGAGGCAAGTCGAGTTGGCGTTCTTGATGCGCCCAGCGTTTTTCGCCGGTGCACGCGAAATAGCGCCCGGCGTGGCAATACCCACTGTGCCCCTTTCTCCTAGGGTGGCTTCCCCGTTTTTCACGAGCGCAACAATTGCGTCCAATGTCTTTGCATAGCTCTCATGCGGCGTGGCCACACGCTCGCGATAGCGTTCTCCCGATTCATCGAGCGCCAGCAATTCGATTTTGGTGCCGCCAAGGTCAATGCCAAATCGGATCATGGAGGGTTAAATGCGCCGTGGGAAAGTGGACGTGCGATTATGCCGTTAGATAGCCCAACATAAACGCACAGGACACTCGCCATGGCCAAGAATTCCAAAGAAGT
>JANMZU010000198.1:0-2706 GCA_031383585.1 Betaproteobacteria bacterium | reverse complement strand
TACGGCCAACTTCAATCTCCACTTGCACGGAAATTGACAAACTGGCTTCTACGAGAGACCGGACGACATGTCGCCTGGATTCGGAGAGGAGCCTCGTTAACCGCCACCTAAAATTCACAGATTGCCATTCCGCAGGCCTCTCCGCGTGCTTTCGGCCTGCGAGCCGCACTAGTGCTAGTGCTTTGCGATTTCATTGAGCATTTCTTTTCAGACACATTCAAGGCCAGTGAGACCACCGAAGCGCCACACCGGCCTATTCCGTACAATGTGAATATGCGCCTCAAATCCTCGCCATTTTGTCGTTGCTCCGCGGCCAGCGTCGCGGTCGTATTAATTCTTCAGCTTGGCTCGTGCGGGGGCGGCAGCGGCGGCAGCTCCACGACCGTACCGAATTTGCCGCCAACAGTTTCACCTGCAACGACCGGCCCCGCCTGGTGGGGCTTTGGCCGCGACGCGCAGCACTCTGCCGTCGGTGCCATCGCCACACAGCCACTCTCGCGCCTGATCTGGCAAATGCCTGTCGATCTGGCACCGCAATATTCGGGCAATGCATTGTTCATCCACTATGGTTCACCGGTGATCACATCAAAAAACACCGTGATCGTGCCCGTCAAAACCACGGCTACTGGCGGCTTTCGCATCGAAGCGCGCAGCGGAGTCAATGGAGCGACACTGTGGACCGCTGCCAGTGACTACATCCTGCCCGCGCAACAAAGCTGGAAGCCCAGCTACAACCTAACATTGACGAGCGGAAATCGTCTGTATGCAGCAGGCGCTGGCGGCAAACTGCTTTACCGCGACGATGCGGACAGCACCAGCGCTGCGCTGCAATCGGCAGTCTTCTACGGCGCCGATGCATACAACGCGTCCCGCAGCCTGTACGACCAAAATGTAATCATCAATACACCAATCACGGCCGACAACGCAGGCAATATCTATATCGGCTGTATCGACAATGCTGCTAACCCGGCGAGTCTGGTCAGCGGTATCGCGCGCGTGGGTGCAGACGGGCGTGGCAGCTGGGTGGGCGCAGCGGTGGCAGCCGGCGACGCGGCCATACAGAAGGTAGCCACCAACAGTGCCCCTGCGCTATCGCTTGATGGCCGCACGGTTTACGTCGCCGTCAACACGCCGGAAATATCTATTTGGGCGAGCGGCTATCTGCTAGCGCTGGACAGCACTACTCTCGCCACCCGCAGCAAAATCCGCTTGACCGACCCCAACACAAACACTGCCGCGTGGATCAACGATAACGGCACATCCTCGCCCACAGTTGGCCCGGACGGCGATGTGTACTTTGGCGTGTTGGAATCGAATCCGCCGTCGCATAATTTCACTGGCTGGATGTTGCATTACGACGCCACGCTTTCTCAAATCAAGACGCCCGGCGCGTTCGGCTGGGACGATACCGCCTCGGTCGTTCCGCGCGCGATGGTGCCGGGCTACACCGGAACTTCAAATTACCTGTTGCTGACCAAATACAACAACTACGGCGGCGTTGGTACCGGCGACGGCAAGAATCGCATTGCCATCCTCGACCCGAATCAAACGCAGATCAATGCCAATACCGGCGTGGCGGTCATGAAAGAAGTCATTACCATGCTTGGCCCAACAGCCGACCCCGGCTACCCCGGCGGGGTGATGGAATGGTGCATTAACACCGCTGCCGTTGACCCCGTTACAAAATCGGTACTGGTCAACAGCGAAGACGGATACCTCTATCGTTGGGACCTGTCAGTCAAGCAGTTCACCGAACGCATCCGCCTCAACAGCGGGACAGCACAGTCGTATACCCCTACGGCGATCGGACCGGATGGCGCGGTGTATTCGATCAACAATGCTGTGCTGTTCTCGGTTGGACGGTAGTCGTTGAAGAAAGTGACTGGCGACCAGTGGCCGTTCCCGGAAAACTGGCAAGCTACGAACTTGAAAATGCGCGAAAAGATGCACGCCGAACAAGCTCTTGAGGTTGTTGGTGTATTGCTTTGCGGAACTTGTAGCTCGTTTTAACGCCTGAGGTTAGATCGTGCGAGCGCAGCGACGCCACGATCTGAACCGTTTGTTGGACGAGCCCGGCCCCGGCGAGCAGATTTTGCCGTAGTGTAAATGTGTAGCCCGGCGTGACGAGTTGCCAGCGCCACGGCTTCCGATGGGTCCGCTCGAGGCTGCCATTACGGCGGTCAATGCGCGATTGGCCCATTGACGGTCCCGATTTGCCCAGATTCAGAAAAAGCGAGTACCTCAGCTTGCGGGCACTGAACTCCCGATGGTCACCGCCGTTACCTGACTTACACGGTCAACCCGCCTCTGTATTCACGCTGGGCGGGGCCGTCACTCCACGTACCGCAGACCGGAGCCGTGTCTCCACAATCACCATCCCCGCCCCGCAGCAGCTACACAGTCGTCCCTGCAAAACCCCTGAAAGCCGCTCTGGTGCTAGCGTTTAGCCAGAAATCAATAGCGCAATTCTCGTAGACATCGCGCGATGCCGTGTTGTGACGCGTTGATCTAGCTGAAACCAGTTGTGCCTGAAAACACGTTGGTGATACCGTTCTGCATTGTCGACACTCAACTCCCGTTCTAGATTGAAGAACGCCATTTGGCGGGCATTCCAGGGCATAAAATGGCTGACAGGCAGGCGGATAGGCAACCTAGAAGGTTTTACAAACACTTTTCCAGTTTTATCGATTGCACGCTCAATCTTCT
>JANMZU010000157.1:0-1557 GCA_031383585.1 Betaproteobacteria bacterium | reverse complement strand
TCTTGAAAGCCGCCGATGCGGTCGAACGCGAACTGCGCACGCTGCCCGGCATCGGCGGTGTATCGTCGTCTGCGAGTTTGTCGCGGCCAGAGATTCTGGTGCGCCCCGACTTTGCACGTGCGGCTGATCTCGGTGTAAGCGCGGTGGCGATTGGCGAGACCATCCGCGTGGCGACTATCGGCGACTACAGCCAGAACCTGCCGAAATTCAATATTGGCGAGCGGCAGATTTCAATCAATGTGCGTTTTCCGGTTTCAACCCGCTCCGATCTCGCCGCGATCGAGCGTCTGCAGGTGCCGGGCAAGAATGGCCCAGTGATGCTTTCGCAGGTAGCGGACGTCAGTATCGGCAGCGGCCCGGCACAGATTGATCGCCTCAATCGCTCGCGACAAATCACACTCGACGTTGAGCTCGGCGGACAGGAACTCGGTGACGTCCAAACGAAAGCGCTGGCGCTACCGTCGGTGGTGAACTTGCCAGACAGCGTGCGCCAGGTGCCCTTGGGCGACGCCGAGATGATGGGTGAACTGTTCGCAAGCTTTGGGCTGGCGATGGTCATCGGTGTGCTGTGCATCTACGCAGTGCTGGTACTACTGTTCAAAGATTTTCTGCAGCCGTTGACTATTCTCGCGGCCCTTCCACTAGCCATCGGTGGTGCTTTCGTCGCGCTCTTGATTACCAACAAAAGTTTCTCGATGCCATCGTTGATCGGCTTGTTGATGCTCATGGGTGTGGTGACCAAGAACTCCATTTTGCTCGTCGAGTACGCCATCGTGGCGCGGCGCGATCACGGTTTGAATCGTTTCGACGCATTGATCGACGCCTGCCACAAACGGGCACGGCCGATTGTGATGACCACGCTGGCGATGGGCTTTGGCATGCTGCCGATCGCCATGGGCTTCGGCGCCGATCCGTCGTTCCGTTCGCCCATGGCCATTGCTGTGATCGGCGGACTGGTGACGTCAACCCTGCTGAGTTTGATCGTGGTGCCGGCGGCCTATACGTATGTGGATGACGCAGAGGGATTGTTGAAGCGGTGGTTTGGGCGTGACAAGCACCTTCCTGATGCGGCCAAGGTGAGGCCGGCGGTCGCGGGCGGAGAGGACTAGGCGTTTGGGGCGGTTACGAGCACAGGATGAAACTGCCCTATTGACGGGCGGTTTGGAGCATAAATGTCTGAAAGTGCCCGTCGTTATTGGGGTTTCAATTTTTGCTAACCATCAGTGCGGGGCGGCACGGGGCCAATACGATCTATTGGACTGATCACGCCACGGCCTGCCACCTTGAGAACATGCGTGTAGATCATGGTTGTCTTAACATCCGCGTGGCCGAGCAGTTCTTGTACGCTGCGGATGTCATAGCCGGATTGCAGCAAGTGGGTCGCAAACGAGTGGCGCCTATGCCGTTATCGGAATAGGCGCCATTGCTTCGCCACCTATCTCCTCGAAGGCGGCGTCGACCTATTCACCATCCAGAAACTGCTCGGTCATGGCTACATCAGCACCACCAGCCGCTACCTGCACTTGATCAGTCCCCAATTCGCCGCCCCACAGACCG
>JANMZU010000089.1:0-3317 GCA_031383585.1 Betaproteobacteria bacterium | reverse complement strand
CAATGTGCAGCCTTTCCCGACTATTGCACGGTAGAGTCGGCTTTTGCCGCCGCACCCAGTGAAGGATTCAATGTACCTGTCGGCGCTGGCGCATTGAGATTAAGCCCGAAATGTTCCGATACCGCACGCTGATAATCATCAAAATACGCGGCGGTGAGGTTATGATGCGACCCGCCTTCGGCGCGGAATAATCGCTTGGGTGCTTTGGCGGCCGCATAGAGTTTTTCACTCATGGTGAAAGGGACGATATTGTCCGCCGACCCATGAACAAACAGGATTGGAATCTTTACGCCATCGATGCGGCCACCGGTATCGAACCGCTGTGTCACCAGAAACCCAACAGGTAGAAAGCCCCATTTGGTTTCGCTGATCATGTCAGGAATGGACGTAAATGCACCTTCGAGAATGAGCCCGCTTGCGTTCTTTTCTTTGAGTGCTAAATGCGTCGCCATTGAGGTGCCCAGCGAGTGTCCAAAAATGAATTTCTTGGCGGCCGGGTTGCGCTGCGTCAGGTGGGCCCAGGCCACTTCAGAATCCTCATTGGCTGATCGCTCGGTGGGCGAGCCCCCATCGACAAACGTGCTTTTGCCAAATCCCCGGTAGTCGATGGCAAGCACCGAAAACCCCATCGTGTTCCAACGCGGAACACGCGTAACACTGCCCGAAAGATTCCAGCGTGCACCGTGCAGATACAACAACAGCGGTGCGTCCGGGTTCGCGTGGGGCGACCACCAGGCATGCAGCTTCTCGCCTTTGCTGCCAATCGGGATCCAGACTTCTTCGATGCCAGCCGGCGGCCCGCGGTAACCGCGCCATTCACCCTGCACAGGATTGAATATCCAGTCGCCTTGCTTGGTGTCAAGGTACGCGCACCCACCTGCTAATAACACGGTGATACATGCGGCCAGCCAGCCCCATCGTGCGCGCAGAAATGGCTTGACTCTCGGTGTCGGCAACTCGGAATCCACGTCGCCACTAAACCTTGAACGGCAGCTCACGCAAGCGCTTGCCCGTCAGCGCAAACAATGCATTTGAAACGGCAGGTGCGATTGGCGGCGTACCGGGCTCGCCAACGCCGCTCGGCGCTGCCGTACTGGGCACCACATGAACCTCCACCTTCGGCATGTCGGCAATACGCAACACCTGATAGTCGTGAAAATTGCTTTGCTCGACCACGCCATCCTTGAGCGTGACCTCTCCATACAGCGCAGCGGAAAGGCCGTACGCGATGGCGCTTTCAACTTGGGCCGAAATCGTCAATGGATTCACCGCAATACCGCAATCGATTGCGGCGACAACCCGTCCCACCTTGATCTTGCCCTTGTCCAGGGAAACTTCGACTACCTGCGCGCAAACCGTGCCGAAGCTCTCATGCACCGCGACCCCGCGTGCCACACCCGTAGGCAGCGGACTGCCCCAGCCGGCCTTGTCTGCGGCCATTGCCAGCACATTGGCGACACGCGGATGTTTGCTGAGATGATCGCGCCGAAACGCGACGGGATCCCGGCCGGCCTGTTTGGCGAGATCGTCCATCATCGTTTCCATGACGAACGCGGTATGGGTATGCCCAACAGAGCGCCACCAAAGCACTGGCACACCCGTCTGCGTAGTGTGCAAGCTGGCCTGCATGTTAGGAATGTCATACGGTGTATCCGTCACTCCTTCTACATTGGTCGCGTCGATGTTCCCTTTGACCATCATCGGCTCGAAAGCTGTACCCGCGATGATCGACTGGCCGACCACGGTGTGGTCCCAAGCGACAATTTTTCCTGCCGCATCCAGACCCGCGTTGACGCGATGAACATACATGGGCCGGTAATAGCCACCCTTGATATCGTCCTCGCGTGTCCAGACCGTCTTGACCGGTACCTTGGCCTTGAGCGCGATCTCCACCGCCTCAATCACATAATCCGATGTCGGATTCGCGCGGCGGCCAAAACCACCACCGGCAATCATCGTGTTCAGCTTGACCTGCTCTGGCTTCAGGCCTGCGACCTTGGCCGCTGCGCCTTGATCAACCGTCTGAAACTGCGAACCTACCCAAATCTCGCAACTGTCAGCTTTGACGCTGACGGTGCAATTTAATGGCTCCATTGGTGCGTGTGCCAGAAACGGCACTTCGTATTCAGCGGCAACCGACTTCACCGCAGTTTTCAACGACTCAGCATTGCCTGCTTTGGCGATCACCCCGGGTGTCTGTGCAAGCGCGTGGTAGGACTTCCTGAGGTCCGCTGTATTTGCCTTCGAACCAGACGCCAGGTCCCACTCCACGTCCAGCAAATCGCGACCCTTCTTGGCCGCCCAAAACGTCTTGCCAATGACGGCGACGCCGTTAGCGGTCTGGATAACGTGGGTCACACCCGGAACGCCGTTTACCTTGCTTGCGTCCAGGCGTTTTACTTTCGCGCCAAAGATCGGCGGGTGGAGAACGACGGCCGTATGCAAATTAGGGACTTCTTTCGGCGTAACGTCCAGGCCAAAAATTGCACTACCGTTGATTTTTGAAGGCGCATCTATCCGCCGCGTCGGCTTGCCAATGACCTTGAAATCCTTGGATTCTTTTAGCTTCACGTCGACAGGCACGGCTAGCGCATTTGCAGCATCGGCCAGCGTTCCAAAGCTTTCCTTCTGCCCGGCGGGCCCAATCACAAATCCGTTGTCAGTGCGACATTTTGCCGCATCGACTTTCCATTTGGCGGCGCCAGCAGACACCAGCATCATGCGGGCGGCAGCACCAACGGTACGCATTTGTGTCCACGAATTGGCAACCGATGACGATCCGCCGGTCATCTGCATGCCAAACATCGTATGTGCAAATTGTGGTGCCGCAGGCGCCATTTCGGAACGCACCTTCGACCAGTCGCAATTGAGTTCTTCGGCCACCAGCATGGGTAGCGACGTCATGACGCCCTGCCCGAATTCGAGATGCTTAACCAATACCGTCACCGATCCGTCGCGGGCAATACGTAGAAACGCATTTGGCGTGGTGTTAGGTGCAGGTGCGCCTTGCGCCTGAGCTATCTTATTGCCGCCGGGTAGCTGGAAGCCGATGACCAATCCACCCGTCGCAGCGGCGGACGCCTTAAGAAACTGCCGGCGTTTCATCGGCACCACGTTTTTGTCAAAGAGCTGTTTCATGGCGTTCCCTTATGCTTTCGCTTTGGCGGCAGGTGTTTTGGCTGGTGCCACCGGCTTTGCGGCGGTACCGGCAGCCGCTACTTTGATCGCAGCACGCACCCGGTTATAGGTGCCGCATCGGCAAATATTGCCCGCCATCGCATCGTCGATTTGCACATCCGTGGGGGTTTTTACCTTGG
>JANMZU010000116.1:0-2791 GCA_031383585.1 Betaproteobacteria bacterium | reverse complement strand
ATCTTCGGGTAACCTCTTCATTTGATTTCAATGAACCCCTCGCTCTTCCGAGGGGGTGAGGTGTCATTGTGGTTCCGGCTCTACAGCATCGCCTTCTCCGCGTAGCGGCTTCGTCCAACAAGAAGTTTCGACACATCCTTGAATCAGTGGTAAGTCGTTACCGAGATGTTGAGGTATTAAGGCTCCCAGAAGGAGTATTTCGGCATGCTGGTGTCGGAGCCGAAGTATTGATTGCACAAAATTTGCGTAAAAGTGTTTCAGATAAATCAGAAACCCTTGTCCGATCTAGCGAAGTCGGGCGGGCCGAGTTGCGAGACTTCGAATATTCCTTGCGGCCTACAACCCAAGTATCAAAACTAATCAATCCTGCGCAAGCACCTGGATTGATCGGACTAATGCCGTTGCGCGATTTGTGGGAGGAATTATCTTCATACCCACGACTTGGCTCTGTGGCTAGTATTCATCGTGGCTTGGAATGGAACTACGACCAAGCCAACGCCAGTCGATCTAGCGCAGCCGCTGGTTACTCTCGAGGGTTACACAGATTTGTGGACGGAGGTCTAGCGCAGTTTCGTATCGGACAAACAACATACTTGGATCGCCGCCCGACCAAACTCCGAGGAGGAGCAAATAAATATCATTGGGATCAACCAAAAGTGATTTGTAGTGCCGCTCGAACCTCGCGAGGTCATTGGAGGTTAGCGGCAGCAGTTGATAAGGATGGGTTGGTCGTATCTCAACAATTTTTTGGCATTTGGCTCAATCAAACGTCTCAAGGGGCTCTATCTCACTCCATAAAATTGCTTTCCATAGCAGCCATTCTTAATTCTCCACTTTCAAATGCCTTCAGCTTCTGTCATGACAGCCAACAGCGACTTCGTGTAGAGACAATGAAAGGTATTCCGTTACCTCGGGTTGATACTGGAAGCAAGGTGATTTATCTCGTCGATGCATACTTGGCCAGCAGGGATGATGAAAGTGTTGGGCCTTTGTTTCAGCAAGGACTACGTTCCGCCTCATCGATACTCATGGAGATTGATGCATTAATTCTTGCGGCTTACGATTTGCCGCCGAGGCTTGAACGTGAGCTCCTTCGCTTCATGAGCGTCGGCGAGAGGCCCTGTCAGCACGATTTTCCACCGTACCCGGGTATTTCGAAAGATGCAGGGGCTCTCCCTCTTCTCGCCAGACTATCCGTAAATAGGAGTGAACGAGTTCGCGCATGGGGGGTTTTGGGCACCCCTTTCTCAAATGAAGTCTCCAACGTTTTCGAAATAATCTGAGAGAAATCTGCGTGTATCTACTCGATACTTCTGTCATTTCAGATATTGTCAACGACAAAAGTGCGCGACATGCGGTAGTTAAGCATTTCGTGCAAAGCAATCAATTATTTGTGGATCAAATGTTCGTAAGTCATGTGACTCTTGCGGAAATGCGCTTTGGCAGAGAGTTATTTCTTCTTAGAAATCCGGCACCAACGCAGATTCGAATTGACGAACTCGATAGGCATATCGCTGAGGCGGAGAAGATTTCTGAACCACTACAGCTATCTAGACACGTTACTGTCGAGTACGGTCGTTTGCGCGCGGCTTAGGCAAAAGGGATTGCCCCAAAGTTAATTGCAAGCGGCAAGCTAAAGGGCGTGCCGCCCGAGCGTTGGCAGCAACAACTGCCTGCTGGTGAACTACAGATCACTGAAAACGATCTCTGGATAGCCGCCATAGCAACAACTTACGACTTTCTTCTCGTTGCCACCGACAAAGACTTTGGTCGCATAAAGAAGCACTATCCACAGTTGAAAGTGCAGCTACTTTAAAAGTGCGGTCTGCTTACGCATCTTCAGGCATCGGCTACGATCGTCCCGCGAAGTGTCCCCGCCAACGATCCCGGCAGATGAGTCGCCAAGAATGGCTCCAGGAGCGGCGCCTGGCGTAGGTGCCTTTCCGAAATAGCCCTCCTACACCTCATCAAGAGCGACAGCAATCCAGCCCCATTCGAAAATGGACGCCTACGCAAACATATGCAATTGCTCGCGGCTCAGCGCTTCAATTTTCTTGTGCAGGTTCAACGTCTCATCTGCCTTGTGCCGGGCATGTTCAGACATGCGCGCCACCAGGGCCTGCAATTGCACAACGTCACCAACCGTCATGAATTCCTTAGCTTTATTGACGAACACGGCCGATTTTTTCTTGCGGCCCAGCAGTTCGATCACGTTGCCCAGCGTGCCGGTGCTGGTTGCGTCCCACATCATCAAGCCATAGTCCGCCGCTTCGGCCATGGCCACGTCTTTCGCGGCGAAGTAGGCGCGTGAACCGGGAGCAAGATCGGAGGTGACGCTGCGGATCGGCCAAACACCCACATTGTTTCGCGGCCGCGGCCCGCTGCAGTAGACCGTGGTGTTGCTGCTGCCTTGCTCGAACAGATAGGTCTGGATGGCGGTGTCGGCACCGTCCGCATCGCCTACGACCACGTCGAAGCCGGACGCGATGATCTTGTCAATCCGCTCCTTGAACTTGCGGTCAAGATGCTTGATCTTGATGGAGACAGCGATGAAGACGGTGGTCATGTTGCTGTTTTTAGGTAAGCGGGGGGGCAGGTCAGGAACTGATTCAATCCTATTTGACAGCGCACGCCGCATGCGCATATGATATGCGCATCAATCTTGGAGCTTCCAGTGAATTCCCTCTACGACGCCACCGCATTGAAAAAACCCACCAACGTGAGCGTGAATACCGATTTGCTGCTGAAGGCGAAGGCGCTCGACATCAACCTGTCGGCCACACTGGAGGCG
>JANMZU010000049.1:0-4326 GCA_031383585.1 Betaproteobacteria bacterium | reverse complement strand
GCCGCGAGCGCACGTAACGCCGCGCAAGTCGATTACGCCAACAAGATTGCCAAGCTGATTCGGGACCGTGCCAACATTCCTGACTCTGTGACCGGCAGACCGGAAGTCTCAGTGCGCCTAAAGCTGCTGGTCAATGGAGGGATTTTTGATGCGCAAGTCGTGAAGTCGTCCGGCGATAAAGTTTATGATGACGCTGTTGAGCGCGCCATCAACGGCATTCGCAATTGGCCTCAGCCCGAAAATGCTGACTTGTTTGGTGGCCGTCGTGAACTAAATCTGAACATTCGACACGAACGATAAAATCAAAACACATGCTTAAGCGAATCAATATTTCCAGTGCCGTTGCCAGCTTCGTCGTTGGTCTGTTGCTGACCGCAGCACCCGTGCAGGCGCAGTTGACCATCAACGTGGAAACCAGCTCCGGTCGTCAGGTGCCCATCGCCATCGCGCCGTTTGCGCTCGAAGCCAATGCCCCACAGAACATCACACCGCTGATGGCAGAAAATCTTGCGCGTTCGGGCATGTTTCGCATTGTCAATACTGGGGGAATCAGCAATTTGCCCACAGAGCCATCGCAGGTAAATTTCGTCGATTGGTCCAGCCGCGCCACCGAAGCGCTGGTCATCGGCGCCATCAAGCCGTTACCCGATGGTCGCTTTGAGGTGAGCTACCGGCTTTTCGACGTTGCCAAACAGAACCAAATCGCAACGACTTCCTATACGGTCGCAGCGTCACAATTGCGCGCTACCGCACACAAGATTTCCGACGAAATCTACGAAAAGCTGATCGGCGAACGTGGTGTGTTTTCGACGCGGATTGCCTATGTCCTCAAGCGCGGAACGCGGTTCGAGTTGCAGGTCGCTGACGCAGACGGATTTAATCCCCAGGCGGTATTGTCGTCACTCGAACCAATCGGTGCACCGAAATGGTCGCCAGACGGAAACAAAATCGCCTACGTTTCGTTCGAAAGTCGCAAGTCGACCGTGATCGTTCAAGACCTGGTGACGGGTCAGCGCAAAGTCGTGGCCAATTTCCGTGGAGACAACACCGCACCAAACTGGTCGCCAGATGGCAGCAAGCTGGTCATTTCGCTGTCCAAGGACGATATCTCGCAGATTTACCTCATCCCCGTTGGTGGAGGAGAAGCCACGCGACTGATGCAAAGCAACTCCATCGATTCCGGCGCCACCTTCACGCCAGACGGGAAGGACATCATCTTTTTCTCCGATCGCTCCGGTGGCCCCCAGTTATATCGGGTTCCCGCTTCGGGAGGTGATGCCAAGCGTTTAACCTTTGAGGGCAGCTACAACACCACGCCCCGTCTTAGCCCGGATGGAAAATTCGTAGCATTCGTCAATCGCGAAGGCGGAAAGCTGCGCATCGCAATATTGGAGCTCGCGACCGGCCAACGCAGCATCCTCACGGAAGGACCACTCGATGACAGCCCCAGTTTCTCGCCCAATGGCCGCACCATCCTGTATGAAGACAAATCCGGCGGTCGCGGTAAGCTGCGTGGTGTTTCTGCAGACGGTCGCGTCAAGTTGAACTTTTCCTCTCAATCCGGCGACGTCCGCGAACCTGCCTGGGGGCCGTTCGGTTCATCCGGAGCGCGATAAACAGCTGCTTACGTGCGCAAGCGCACACATTCGCACCACAAAAAAAGCATAAACTACCTGTTGTTGGATGAAGTTACCTTTTACCTACTGAAGGGATAAAAATATGAAAAGAATGCTGATTGGACTTGCAATGATGACTCTGCTTGCGGCCTGCGCGAGCAAAGATCCCGCGCCAACCAAAGTCGCTGAAGCCACGCCAGTGACAAATAGCGGGACTGGCGGCGCGCCGACAACCGGCACGACGGCATCAACGCCCGTCACAGGCATGCCGGGCAAGATCGACCCGCTCAGGGATTCTGGAAATATTCTTTCCAAGCGCGTCATTTACTTCGACTACGACACTGATGCCGTCAAGTCGGAGTACGCCGCTCTGATCCAGGCGCACGCGAACTATCTTTCGCAAAATCGCGGCCGTAAAGTGCGCCTCGAAGGACATGCCGACGAACGCGGCTCGCGCGAGTACAACATGGCGCTCGGTCAGCGCCGCTCCAACGGCGTACGCAAAGCGGCCAGTGCGCTAGGTGTCGGCAACGAGCGTATCGAGACTATCAGCTTCGGTGAAGACAAGCCCAAAGCAACCGGTCGCGACGAAGCATCATGGGCGCAGAATCGCCGGGTTGAAATCGTTTATGACGGTGAGTAAAATTAGCTAGATCGTTATTTGGTGCGGCGCTTGCAGCAAAAAGCGCTGCTGAGCCGCACCAGTGCTGGATGTAGTAGTTTCGCTCCGCCGCATGCGGAGACAGTCGTGAGGCACAATTTTCAGTAAATGCGCCCTGCGCAGGCGCTCATGAAACCGTTGACCAGCCAACTGCGGAGATACCACAATTGCAGTTCGCATGAGTCGCAGCTGGCCGGCACCTCCATTGATTACTTGCCAGAACCTATAGAACTATGACCCCCCGCAACCCATTCCTATCCATGCGCGCCACGGCGTTGATCGCCCTGAGCGTCTTCAGTTTTAACGCTGCTGCAGGCCTTTTCGATGATGAAGAGGCGCGCAAAGATCTGCGTAACTTGCGCGCGCAAATCGAGCAGCAGAATCGCGACAACGAATCCCGCCTGCAACGGTTGGACGACTCAATCAAGAATCTGGGCATCATTCAACTGCTTAACCAGATTGAGCAATTGAACGCTGAAATCGCGAAGCTTCGCGGGCAAGTGGAAGTCATGTCCAATCTGGACGAGCAATTGACCAAGCGGCAACGTGATTTTTATCTCGACATCGATACCCGTTTGCGAAAACTCGAGGGGTCAACGAGCGATGCGGCAACTGCTTCACCTGCGTCCACCGCGCCTGCCGTGGTCGCACCAGCAGTCGCAGCAAGCGCTGCCCCACTGTCCCCTGCACAAATGGCTGCACTTCGCGCCAAGGAAGATGCCGTGTATGACGTCGGCTCAAATGCGTTCAAACGTGGCGATTACGCGGCCGCAATCCGCGCGTTCCAGACCTACGCCAAGGATTATCCAAACGGGCAACTGATCTCGAATGCGCACTACTGGATGGGCATCAGTTATTTCAATTTGCGTGATTACGGCAGCGCACGTACCACCCAAGAACAGTTGCTCAAGCAATATCCGGATTCGGCCAAGGCCCCGGATGCATTGCTGGCGATAGCCAGCGTCTATACTGAAATCGGCGACAACGGCTCTGCGCGCAATGCCTTGGAGGACGTCATCGCCAAATACCCTGGCACAGATTCTGCCACCAAGGCGCGAACCCGCCTTTCCGCACTGAGACGCTAGCCTAACCGCAGTCAAGCCGTGACTATGCTTACAAAGATTCCTGCTGCGACGATTCGCAAAGCCGAAGGGAAGAAGGCCAGCCCACCGCGCGCGCGCGCCGATACGGTTCGTATCAACGAGATATTTTTTTCGCTGCAGGGTGAATCGAGCCGCGTGGGCGTCCCGACCGTATTTGTGCGCCTTACCGGGTGCCCGCTGCGCTGCGGCTATTGCGACACTGCCTATGCATTTCACGACGGCAAAACACGGGATATCGACGAAGTGATTGCGGAAGTGGCCAGTCACCCGACAAAGACTGTCTGCGTCACCGGTGGCGAACCGCTCGCGCAGAAAAACTGCCTCACGCTGCTTGAGAAATTGTGTGACCTCGGCTACTCGGTCTCGCTGGAAACCAGCGGCGCCATCGACATTGCGGCGGTTGATCCCCGTGTCTCGCGCATCGTCGATATCAAGACGCCGGACTCAGGGGAAGTCGAAAAAAATCTCTGGGAAAATTTGCCGCTGCTGAATCAGCGCGACGAAATCAAGTTTGTTATCACCTCCGAAAGCGACTACCAGTGGGCAACAGCGCTACTGGCGAAGGAAAAATTGACCACGCTTGCACCGGTGCTGTTCTCCCCTTCTTTCCATGACGTGAGCAGTGCCGAGCTCGCCGCGTGGATTCTGCGCGATGGCATCAATGTGCGCATGCAAATCCAGCTCCACAAGATCATCTGGGGCGAGAAGCGCGGCGTGTGATGATGACAGAAGCGAAAATGGCACGTGCCGTGGTGTTGCTGTCCGGGGGGCTCGATTCGGCAACTGTACTGGCGATGGCGCGGGAGCAGGGCTACGAGAGCTATGCCTTGTCGTTCGACTATGGCCAGCGTCACCGCTCGGAATTGGACGCGGCGGCGCGGGTTGCTACAGCGTTGGCGGCCAAAGAGCATCGCGTGGTCAGGCTCGACCTCACTGGTTGGGGTGG
>JANMZU010000040.1:0-5454 GCA_031383585.1 Betaproteobacteria bacterium | reverse complement strand
GCCCATGCCGCAGTAGCCCAGGTTCCAGCAGCCTTTTACGTTGCGGCGAATCGCTGCCGCATGGATGCCCAATTTATCGCAGCCACGGCGGAGTATGTCGTTGTTTTCGTTCGGTGCCACCGGCCACGGCGCGATGCTCAGCCGCGACTCCATTTTTGAGAACCAGGGTGCAAGCTCTACTTCAGTGTAGTCCGCCAGCCCCCACGCATCTCGCCAATGCTTCAGTGTGGCCGGCGGCGTGCGAAAGCTGGAGGTCCAGTTGATCGTGGTTGACCCGCCCACGGCGCGGCCCTGCAGAATCGTAATGCCTTTGTCTTTGGTTTGGCGTCCGGCAGATTCCTGATACAACTGCGGATAGGCATCACGTTCGCGCATGCGGAAATCACTTGAACTCTTGAATGGCCCCTCTTCAATCATGACGACCTTCAGGCCGGCCTGCGTGAGAATCTCCGCTGCTGTCCCGCCACCCGCGCCAGAGCCGACGATGACGACATCGCATTCAATATTGATGTCATTGGATAACTGCGTGCCGTCTGTGACCCGCCAATTGCGCCGTTGGTCGGCGAGGGCAATCTTGATCGGATCCTTGATACTCGATTCGCTCATAAGAGCCCCAGTTCTTTGCCGAATGGCGGTCCGCTATAGCCAATCTTTCCCCACGACAGTGGATTGCCATACCAGCAGGCCATGATTACGCGTACCAGTGCCTGATAGCCTTGCTGCAACAAGGCAAAACGACTTTGCCGCCAACCGTCAAGAAATTCGCTCACGTTCTGCTCGCTCGCCTGGTCCCAGGGCTTGGAGACGCCTGCAACAAAGCGGCGCGTAACACTGAACGTCAACAGGCTCAGCAACTCTTCCATTTCCGTCTGCACGGCGGGTGACAAGCCGGCAACGGTACGATCAAACGCTTCGACGACCTCGTTGATGGCAACCAACCGCGCCGCAGCATCATCATCTGGCAGGATGCTTTTGAGGACGGCGCCAGCAATTGCCGCAATGCAGGCGGCATCCTTGTTGGAGAGCGTCTTGAGATCGAGTGAACCGGGCGCCTCGCCTGATATGAAAATCTGGCGATCCAGCACCCGTGCAGCCACCAGCACGCATGCACTCGCGGCCCCGATCTTGAGGAATGTACGGCGCGAGACTGGCATGCTATTTAAGCAGAAACTTGATCAGTGATTCAAAGCGCGCGCCATAGGGCGGCTTGAACAAGTGCAGACCATTGAGGGCAGGCTGATGATAAATCGGCTTCAATTTGGAAAAGGTGTCGAAGCCGAATTTGCCGTGATAGGAGCCCATGCCTGATGGGCCGACACCGCCAAAAGGCAAATGATCCTGGGACACATGCAGTAGCGCATCATTGACTGTGACACCGCCGGCGACAGTTTCATTGAGCACGCGCTGGATGTGATCGTCGAAATTGCCGAAGTAGTAAAGCGCCAGCGGACGCGGACGCGCGTTGACGTAGGCGATCGCCTGGTCGAGATTGTCATAGGGCACCAGTGGCAGAATCGGCCCGAAGATTTCCTCGTGCATGACGCGCATGTCGTCGTTGACGTTAGCGATCAAGGTTGGCGCAATTTTCTGCGTACCTTCCAGCGATTCGTTGGCGGGTGAGATCGGCAGCACCATCGCGCCACGCGCAGCGGCATCCTGCAGGTAACCGTTGAGCCGGTCGACGTGTCGGCGGCTAACGATGCTGGTGTAATCAGGGTTCTTCGCGAGCGTCGGGTAGAGCCGCGCCACGACACGTTGCGCTGCGGTCGCAAACGCCTGCTCCTGGGCGCGTGGCAGCAGCACGTAGTCCGGCGCAATGCAGGTTTGGCCGGCGTTGAGGCATTTACCAAAGAGGATCTTCTCGGCGGCCTCGTCGATCTTGCATTCCGGTCCGATGATGGCGGGCGATTTGCCGCCTAACTCCAGCGTCACGGGCGTCAAATTATTCGCAGCAGCACGCATCACGTGTTTGCCGACTTCAGTCGAACCGGTAAAGAGTAGATGGTCGAATGGCAGCGATGAAAATTGCTCCGCCACATCGGCACCACCATTCACGACCGAGACCTGATCGGGGGAAAAGTATTTAGCAACCAACTGCGCGAATAGTGCGCCAGTCTTGGGTGTGAATTCACTCATCTTGATCATGACGCAATTGCCTGCTGCCAAGGCACCGGCCAGAGGCGCAACGGCGAGAAACACCGGGTAATTCCAGGGCACGATGATGCCGATCACGCCCAGCGGCTGCGGCCGCAATTCTGTGCGGGCGGGCAGAAACCAGAATGAAGCCCAAGAGCGCCGTGTTTTCATCCAGGACTTTACATGGTGCTTCGCGTCATTCGCCGCGGTACGCGACGGGAAAATTTCCAGCAATTTGGTTTCGTGCACAGAGCGATTGCTGAAATCGGCACTAATGGCAGTCGCGATTTCTTCAACATTCTCGGTAAGAAGCCGCTCAAGTTGCGACAATGCTTCGCGACGGGCCTGAACGTCAGGCATGCGGCTTGCTCCGTAAGCAGCACGGGCACGATTGAACAAATCATGCAGGGTCGCGGAGACATTGATACCGGGTTGACTGAGATCCATATGCGCCGCGATCAAATTGGTGAAATTGACCGCTAGAATACCAGTGAAATTTTGCTTATCAATGGGAGTATTAGATTGATTGCTCTAATCTGTTGCGGTGCAGCAATACGCTTTCATGCCGCCACAAACCGCCATGCTTGACCGTCTCGTACGACTACAACAACTACGCGGCGCAGCAGCACAGCGCAGTGGCCAGGGCGCCGACTTTGAATCGCGTATAAAGGCTGTAAAACTTTGGCAGCAACAGCGTCTGCGACGTTGCTATGCCGACCTTGCCGCAGACGTGCGCTATACGCCTGCCGTCGCGTTTTTTCTCGATGAAATTTACGGCATCAAGGATTCCACCGTTCGCGACCGTGACCTGGTGCGCATGTATCCCACGATAAAGCGGATTTTCCCAAAAATCGCGTACGACGCCGTTGAAAAAGCGCTGGAACTGGATGTGCTCTCCGAGGAGTTTGATCAGGCCATTGCCGTCGCGCTGGGTTCGCAACCGCTGACGGAGGCGAATTACCTGAAGGCTTTTCGGGCCGTGGACCGACAACAAGATCGGTTGCGACAAATTGTCTTGATGCAGGCGGTGGGTGAAGCACTCAACAGCATGGTTCAGAAACCGTTGCTTTACGCCACCCTAAAAATGTTGCACGGACCGGCACAAATGGTTGGCTTGGGTGAGATGCAACAGTTCCTCGAAACCGGTTTCAGTGCGTTTCGCCACATGAAGCGCGCTGATCATTTTTTGGCAACCATTGCCTATCGGGAGAGAGTTTTGATCGAGCGGATCATGCAGGGCGAGCCGGCTCCGTTTTCGATCATCGAAGAATGGAATTCCTAGATTCGCTTGGCGTAAACCGCACCTTCCGTTATTTTTTTTTGGCAACAGGCTTGGCGGCAGGCTTCGGGGCGGCAGTCGTTTTGCTAGCTGGTTTGGCTTCCGGCTTGGTGGCATCCTTAAGGACCAATTCAAGCTGTTCATGTACGGAACGCTCGATCGGGCCCTTCATCATTTTCAGCATGAATCCCAACGTAACTTCGAGCTTCAACTCTGTTTCTGAAACGGCCAGCGTGCCGTTCACACCGGGGCGCGAGAAATTCAAGGTGTTCCCGCTCCATGTGCCTTTGAGGTCGAATTTTTCAGCGAGTTTATCGGCCATCTTGTTTGCAGCAGTGTGCGCGCCCTTCAGGCCTAGCTTGTGAGCGCGCGCGAGTGAGATGTCAGCCATGATCAATTTCCTCCGGTTGGTGTTTTATGCTTATTGGCAAGAGTTTACACATTGTGTGTCGGTTGGTGCCCAGGGTTATCTATCGATTCGTGATTCGTCCCGCAAATTCGCCATTCATCGCGCCGACGTTGTGAATAGTCGTCGGGTTGGCTATTCTCCGCGTAACCAATGTTTCTTATGACAATGCTGACATCCATCAAGGCGTGGTACTCCCGCCACGAAACGCAAGGCCTGGCCAAACTTGCACCCCATGAGCGTGCAGAAGTACTGGCGTTCGATGCCTCGCTCAAAAAGCATCCGTCACGATATGTCGGCGCCTTCCTGGGGCTTTGGCTGGCGACGGCCGTTCTCGGCAAGGTGCTACTGAGCAATATCGGCTGGCTCAGCGCATTCGTGTTGAGTGGCGTAATGCTGTTGTCAATCGGTGTTGCTGTCACCGGTGCTTGGTTTGGCCCAACCCGATTCAAGATTGGCACGCGCAGTTTGCTTTTGCTCGTGGGCCTTGCGGTGGCCGGTGCCATTGCCGGTGGCCTCGTCGCCCGCATCCCGCGTATGAGCACGTTATCAAGCGTGCAGGATCAATTCATGCTGGTAGCGCCAAAGATTCTGATCGGTGGATTGATTGCCGGTATGGTTTACGCTGTTCTGATGGTCAGCATAGTTCAGTACCGGCGCGGGCAATTGCAGCGCGGCAATGAACAATTGGTCCGGCAGGCCCAACAAGAACGCATGGGGCGGCAATTGGCCGATGCGCGGCTAAAACTCATGCAGGCGCAGGTCGAGCCGCATTTCTTGTTCAACACGCTGGCGTCTGTGCAGCAACTCGCCGAAAACAAAGCCCCCGAGGCCGCGCAGCTCACGGCACAACTCATCACCTTCCTGCGCGCCGGTCTCGCCAGTCTGCGCGAGGACAACACGACATTGGCGCGCGAGTTCCGGGCGATTGACGCCTATCTGAAAATAATGAAGACGCGCATGGTTGATCGGCTTGAGTTCTCGCTGGATCTTCCGGAAGCGCTGGGCGACATTATCGTGCCGCCAGCCATGTTGATTTCACTGGTCGAAAATGCCATCAAGCATGGCGTAGAACCAAACCCGGACGACAGCAAAATCAGTGTCGCGGCAAGACTTGAAAATGACCGACTGTTGCTGACCGTCGCAGATACCGGCTTAGGAATTGTGCAGAGCACATCGACGGCGGGCGGCGGCTTTGGACTGGATAACATTCGCCAACGTTTGCGCGCGCTTTATGCGAGCCAGGCGCGGCTGACAGTTTCTGAAAACGTCCCGCATGGGTTTATCGCGGTGATCGACATGCCTGTGCATGTGAACATGGAAAAGTCTGAAATCGTGGCACGTGCCAACATGAAAGGGAATGAAACATGACGACCGCATTGATTGCTGAGGACGAACCGCTGATGCGCGAGCGTTTGTTGGCGGCGTTGAAAGAAGTCTGGCCCGAGCTGGAGACTCCCTGCATCGCCAAAAACGGAATCGAGGCGCTAAAGCTTTGGAACGCCCATCGGCCAGACATCGCCTTCCTCGACATCCGCATGCCAGGCAAGACCGGGCTGGAAGTCGCCGCCGAAATCGGCGATGCAGCGCACATCGTATTCATTACCGCATATGACGAATACACGGTCCAGGC
>JANMZU010000014.1:0-1737 GCA_031383585.1 Betaproteobacteria bacterium | reverse complement strand
GACGATGAATGGGGCGGCAGCTATGCCAACCGCATGCGCTTGCCGGTCGAGGTGGTGCGGCGGATCCGGGCGGCGGTGGGCGCGGATTTCATCCTGATCTACCGGATTTCCCTGATCGACCTGATCCCGGACGGCTCCACTTGGGACGAGGTGGTGCTGCTCGCCAAAGCCATCGAGGCCGCCGGTGCCAGCATCCTGAACACCGGTATCGGCTGGCACGAAGCGCGGGTGCCCACCATCGCCACCTCGGTGCCCCGCGCCGCATTCGCCCATCTGACCGGGCGTTTGCGGCCCGAGGTGTCGATCCCGGTGATCGCGTCCAACCGCATCAACGCGCCGGATGTGGCGGAAAAAATCATCGCCGACGGTTGCGCAGATATGGTGTCGATGGCGCGCCCGCTGCTCGCCGACCCTGAATTCGTCATCAAAGCAGCGGCCAATCGCGCCGATGAAATCAACACTTGCATCGGCTGCAATCAGGCTTGTCTCGATCATGTATTCCAGCAAAAGCGCGCCTCGTGCCTGGTCAATCCTCGCGCCTGCTACGAAACCGAATTGGTCTATCGCCCAACGCCCGCGAAAAAACGCATCGCCGTGGTTGGTGCCGGTCCGGCGGGGCTTGCTTGTGCAACAGTGCTGGCGGAACGCGGGCACAGCGTTGATCTATTCGATGCCGCCAGTGAAATCGGTGGGCAGTTCAATATGGCAAAACAGATTCCCGGCAAGGAAGAGTTTTTTGAAACGCTTCGATACTTCAAGCGCCGCATTGAGGTCACCGGTGTCAGCCTCTACCTGAACCAGCAGGTCAGCGCCGATACGCTCAGCGCGGGCAAGTACGACGACGTGTTTCTCGCCACCGGTGTCACACCGCGCGACCCGAAGATTCCCGGTCAGGACATGCCACATGTTCTCTCCTACATCGATGTGCTTCGTGACAAAAAACCGGTCGGCAAGCGCGTCGCTGTTGTCGGCGCTGGTGGCATCGGCTTCGATGTCTCCGAATATCTGGTCGACGAGGGCCATTCGCCGGCGCTGGACAATGCCCTATGGATGAAGGAGTGGGGCGTGGTAGATCCCTCGACCGCCCGTGGTGGTGTGGCAAAGCCGGAAGTGAGCGCTCCTGCGCGCACCGTGACGCTGCTGCAGCGCAAAGCGACCACCGTTGGCAAGGGCCTGGGAAAGACCACCGGCTGGATTCACCGCGCTGCACTTAAGAAGAAACGCGTAGAGATGATCAGTGGCGCCAATTATGAAGGCATCGATGAACGCGGCCTGCACATCACTTACGGCGAAAAGCACGAAAATCCGACCTTGATCGAAGCCGACACGATTGTGCTTTGTACGGGGCAAGAATCGTTGCGCGTGCTGCAAGCGCCGCTGGAAGCCGCAGGTGTGAAGGTGCATCTGGTCGGGGGCGCGTTTGAAGCGGGCGAGCTCGACGCCAAACGTGCGATCGATCAGGCGAGCAGGCTGGCGGCAACGATCTGAAAAGGTGCGATTTCCGACGCAAAAGCCAGCACCCACGCGGCTTTACAGCCACTTTGTGTCTGCAAGCCCCTCCAGTGCTCGTGTTTCAATATTTCGACTTGCGCGCGCCCCTGCCTTCTTGATTGCCGTCATATGGCCGCACCCGGTGCAGGGATATTCTCCAAGTACACAAAAACTTCAACTCTCGCCAGGTGTGTGACCGCGTGGCGAAAGATGCGACGAAGGCGTAGCTAAACGACATCGCGCGAA
>JANMZU010000011.1:0-4973 GCA_031383585.1 Betaproteobacteria bacterium | reverse complement strand
GGTTTCGTCGGCTTTTTTGTCGGCATCGGCCGGAGTATCTGAATCAGCGGACGGGAAACTGATCTCAATCTTGTTCTGCCCCGGCTTGGGAGCGTCATCTTTGTACACCATCACCATTTGCGGGAAAGCAATCACAAGTCCTACCATGATGAGTTGGATGACCACAAAGGGGACCGCACCCCAATAGATCTGCCCGGTCGTTACCGGTGCGGTCACTTTTTTGGTTATGCGGTCGATGTATTCCTTGGCAGGCGCCACACTGCGCAAATAGAACAACGCGAAGCCGAACGGAGGATGCATGAATGAGGTCTGCATGTTGACTGCAAGCAATACGCCGAACCAGATAAGGTCGATACCGAGTTTGTCTGCGGCAGGTCCGAGCAGCGGGATGATGATGAAGGCCAGCTCGAAGTAATCCAGAAAGAACGCCAGCACAAATACAAGGATGTTCACGACGATCAGAAAGCCTGTCTGCCCACCAGGTAGCTGCGTCAGCAGTTCTTCAACCCACTTGTGTCCATCTACGCCATAAAACGTCAGGCTGAATACGCGGGCACCGATGAGAATGAAGACGACGAATGCAGTGAGTTTGGCGGTGGAATCCATCGCCTGTTTAAGCAATTTAAGCCCCAGGCGCCTGCGCATGAACGCCATGATCAGGGCGCCCGTTGCCCCCATTGCGCCGCCTTCGGTCGGTGTGGCCACACCAAGAAAAATGGTACCAAGCACCAGAAAGATCAGCGCCAGCGGTGGGATCAGAACGAACACCACCTGCTCGGCAAGTCTGGAAAGAAACCCGAACTTGAAACTGCGGTTGGCTACCGCGGCGAAGAACGCAAAGGCGACACCAACCGAGGCGGACACCACGATCGTTTCATCTAGCGCCTTGCCGCTATATTTTTGTGCAAAGAAAACGGCAATGGCGGTGGAAATGGCAAACAGTATCGCCAGCGAAATGACGCCGCTCTTGCCGCTGGGCTCCTTGAAGGTGCGGGCTTCAACGGGCAGCGCGGGCACCCATTGCGGTTTGACCATCGATATGAGGACGATATAGCCTGCATACAGGCCTGCCAGCGTTATGCCTGGAATGAATGCACCTGCATACATGTCGCCAACCGATTTGCCCAGTTGGTCGGCCATAATAATGAGCACCAATGACGGCGGAATTATCTGCGCCAGAGTGCCAGACGCCGCGATCACGCCTGAAGCCAGACGCCGATCATAGCCATAGCGCAACATGATCGGCAGCGAAATCAGCCCCATGGAAATGACCGAGGCTGCAACCACGCCGGTCGTTGCGGCGAGCAGGGCGCCAACGAAGATAACCGCGAAAGCAAGTCCGCCCCTGATCGGGCCGAACAACTGGCCGATGGTATCGAGCAAGTCTTCGGCCATGCCGCTACGTTCCAGAATCAGGCCCATGAAGGTAAAGAACGGCACTGCGAGCAAGGTGTCGTTGGCCATCACGCCCCAGATGCGTTCGGGCAATGCCTGAAACAGCGAAGGTGACAGCAGCCCAAGCTCGATGCCGATCAGGCCGAAAACGATTCCGTTGGCGGCCAATGCAAATGCGACCGGATAGCCCATCAGCAGAAATGCAAACAGCCCCAGAAACATCAGCGGCGCCATGTTGTGAATAATGAATTGCGTCATTGTTTTTACTCAGGGCTTCAATTGGCGAGCTTCGCGTTTTGTATTTCCAGCTCTCGTGCCTCGGCAATCGCCCGCGCAAGCTCTTCTTCAGCCGTAGGCCCGGCATCATCGTCGGCGAAGTCGCGCAGCTTCCCTTGCAGGATGGCGATGCGTTTGATCAGTTCGGAAAAACCCTGCAAAACGAGCAGGAAAAATCCGATTGGCACCAGTATCCGTGCCGGCCAGATAATCAATCCACCGGCATTGGATGACATTTCGTGACTCACATAGGCATTTACAAATACCGGCCAGGAAAGATACATGATCAGGATCGCCATCGGCAGCAGGAAAAATACGGTGCCGAATACATCGATCTTTAATTGCGTGCGCCGTGAAAAGCGGCTGTAGACCACGTCGATACGCACATGCTGGTGGTGCAGGAGAGCATAGCCTCCGCAGAGCAGCACGACGGCGGAAAAGAGATACCACTGCAGTTCCAGCCAGGCGTTGGAACTGTTGTCGAAGAGGTATCGCACCGTGGCGTTGCCGGAACTAACCAATACAGCAACCAAAGTGAGCCACGATGCCCAGCGACCGACCAGATTATTGAGCGAATCGATAAGATTCGATATTTTCAAAAATGCCTGCACGTCAATACCCTCTTTTTTCTCCATGCATCCCTGCAACCAGGGCGCATTACTGCTGAGAGTATATCGGCTTTAACTTTGAAACTACCTGCTCGCGCCGCCAGTTTGTGACAGCATTCTCGTTTCAGCGTTGTGGATTGGCCGGGTTTAGCAGACCGTCAAAAAGAGCCGACTCTTGGATTGGTTGAACCACCTGCAGCCAGTTCCATTCAGCGGTATCCGGTCGGGGCTCGTTGCGGCACTCGATGTCAACACGAACTCGCCCGACAGCTGCCCGGTTCCGAGCGGGGCGAAACCAATGTTGATCGTGCAACTCGCCAAAGCCGCAAGGCTGGTGCCGCAATTATTGGTTTGCACGAAGTCGCCCGTGACGTCCATGCGCGCAATGTTCATGGCCTGTCCGCCCAGATTAGTCAGGATAACGGTCTGGTTGGGTGTCGCTCCACCAAAGATTACGTTGCCGAAACCAATCACGCTCGTCGAGAGTAGAACCAATGGTCGCGGTGCGAGGATGCCATTTCCGGTAAGCGCGGTTGCGTTGACCGTTGCCGCATTCTCGGCGTTGCTGGTGAAAATAATCTGCGCCGTCTTCGCACCAGTTGTCGTCGGCGTGAAGGTAATGGAGAGCGTGCAACTGGCACCAGCGGCGATGCTTGCGCAAGCGCTTTGGCCGGCGACTGAAAAACTGTCTGCGCTATTACCAGCAAGTCTGAGCGCGCTGATGACGAGCGGGGCTGCGCCGGAATTGCTGATGATCAGGCTCTGCACAGTACTGACTGTATTAACGACCTGATCGCCAAAAGCCAACGCATCGCTGAGTTTAATGACAGGTACCGGGATTGGTGTTCCGCTTCCGCTAAGGCTGATGGTTAGTGGCGCGTCAGACGCATTATTGGGAATAGTGATTTGTCCGCTCTGCAGACCCGTTGTGGTCGGCCTGAATACGATGGCAAACTGACAAGTAGTTTGTGGCGCAACGGTGCCAGCACAGTCAGCAGGGCTAGCTGAGGCAGCCAATGCGAGTCGGTTGAACGGTCCGCTAATCACAACGTTTGATAGCAACAGATTCGCAAAGCCCGTATTGGAAATGATCACGTTCTGTGCCGCACTGGCACTGTTGATAATCTGCGCACCGAAAACCAGCGCGGTCGGACTGACGCTGATTGCCGCCACGGCGACGGCGGTACCTGTGCCGAGGAGCTCGATTCGGTGTGGTGAACCCGGTGCGTTGCTGGTGATGGTGATTGCCCCCTGGAGCGCAACTGCGGTAAGCGGGGTGAATGTGATATTGATTGCGCAATTCGCGGCAGGTGCGACGGCGGCACTGGAAATAGGGCAGGTGCTGGTGAAGCCAAAATCGCCAGTTCCTTGAATACGACTGATGATCAGATTACCAGGTCCGCCATTGGTCAATATCACCGTGGCCGGTGGGCTGGTGGTGTTAACGGTTCTGGAGCCAAAGTTGACGAATTCTGGTGATAGCGTCACTGCAGACAGGGCCGCAGCAGAAATAGTGATGGTTAACTGTAAAGAGCGGGAGCCGCCCGCATTGGTGGCGGTAACCGTCGCACTGAAGGTGCCCGTTACAGTGGGTGTGCCGGAAATGATGCCGGTACTGGTGTTGACGCTGAGTCCTGGCGGCAATCCACTTGCGCCAAAGCTCGTCGGTGTGTTGGTCGCGGTGATCGAATAGGTGAAGGCTGCGCCGACCACACCGCTGGCCGTGGTGCCACTGGTAATGACCGGGGCAGACGGATTGATCACGATGGTGACGTTCTGGCTGGCGTTGGGCGCGGTACCGTTGGCGGCCTGGACGGAGAAGGCGAATGAACCGGCGGTCGTTGGGGTGCCGCTCAGCAGGCCGGAGGTGACGTTGAGGGTGAGGCCCGCTGGCAGCGTGCCGGTGGCTATGCTCCAGGTGATCGGGGTGGTGCCACTGGCGGTGAAGGTGTGGCTGTAGGCAGCACCGACGGTGCCCACAGGGGGTGCCGTGCTGGTAATGGTGGGGGCAACGCCACCGATGGTGATCGCGAGCGCCCGCGTCCCGGTGCCGCCCGCATTGGTGGCGCTGATGCCAACGGTAAATGTGCCGGTTACCGTGGGTATGCCAGAGATCTGCCCGTTGGTCTGATTTATGGCCAAGCCGGCAGGCAGACCAGTCGCGCCATACTGGGTTGGCGAATTAGTCGCCACAATCGTATAAAGGAAAGGTTGCCCAATCGTGGCCGAAGCCGAAGTCGGACTGGTGATGGCTGGCACCGGCGGCAGCACGACGATGGTCGCTGTCGCGATATTGCCGACTCCCACGATATTTGTGCCTACGAATGTGTAAGTCGTCGTCGCAGTTAGCGTGACGGCGCAGGTGGTGGCATTGGTGCCTACGCAGGTGCCACCGGTCCAGGTGAACGACGTTGCGGCAGGTGTGCAATTGGCGGTAAGCGTCGCTGTGCCGCCAATAATGATCGAAGCTGGCGACGCGGTCAGGGTGCAGAAGGGGGCGGCAGCGCCGATCTGGCAGGCTTGCCAGTTCACGCCGGTGGCGGTGTTCCAGGCGGTATCGGTAGCGGGAACACCGCTCGAGATCAAGTTGTTGGTACAGAGCGTACTCCCCCCAGCGGTCAGAGAGGCTGGTGGCGTTGGAACGGCCCCAGTTAACTGGTTATTGTCGACTAGGAAGGCTAACAACGCCGTCAG
>JANMZU010000976.1:0-3722 GCA_031383585.1 Betaproteobacteria bacterium | reverse complement strand
CCCTGGAGACTAATCCGATCAAGCAGTTATGGATCGCGGTGGCGTTAGGTGTCGTGAGAATCAGTGTTTTTTCACTCAGGCAGTCGATCATTCTCAAATTTTGCAAAAACATCAGCGGATTCTGCAAGTGCTCGATAATCTCACCCGCGACGACGACGTCCGGCAGGAAAGTCATCTGCGGTGAGTCGGCATCCGGCCCATTCTCAAGCCAAGCATCGAGTGCCATGATATTGCCTGGATAAATAATGGCATTTGGTGCGGTCCGCAGACCACCCGTCGGCAAAATGGGCGAGCTATCGATGCCTACGACTTCTGATGCAACTGACGCAATTTCTTCATGTAACCACATTCCCAGTCCCCGCTTTGAGGTAAAGGCTGTTTCATCCATGGCACCTAAATCGAGTATTTTTTTACCTTGGCAGATTCGCTTGATGGCTAAAATGCGGTCCACTGGACGAGGTAGGCGGATGCGCTCAAGCGGCGTGTATGCGGGCACGAAACGGGCTGAACCTGTTGGGTCATTCATGCCGCCGCCCGATCTGGTTGCACATCGATGAAACTCAACACGAAAGATGCAAAAATAATTTCGGCGCCAGCTATCATCAGGGTGACTGATGGGATTGCAATGCGCATCATGGCCTGTGGATCGAGCGCCGCCAACCGCGCCGCTACCCAGACTTCTACCGAATAAACTGCGACCAGTAACCCTGCAAGCCCAATCGTAAGGCCGAATACCATGCCGCGCTCTAACGTGAAAATCTTCAGGAACCGTCGGAAATTTGGCGTCATCGGCAACACATTTTTCACGCAGCCGATGGCTCTCGCCAGAATGGAAAACAAGATAAGTTGCAGCCCCAGAATCGTGACCCCTGAAGCGTAGAGCATAGTGTGGATGTCAAATCCCACGCCGTTGATCACGAGCGGGCCTCGAATAATCAGGCTGCCGCCTGCCAACCCAATGACAAGCAACAGTAAACCAGGATAGAGCAGGAGCCAACGCGGGCTCATCATCAACAAAAAGCGCAAATGCCGCCAACCGTCGCGCCAACTTCTAAGGTGTGGTGGGCGAGTACGGCCATCGGGCGAGAGTACAGTCGGCACATCTGAAATTGTTAGGCCGGCAAGCGTCGCCTTCACGATCATTTCACTGGCAAATTCCATCCCGGGTGAGGACAAATTCAACCCGAGGATTGCCTGCCGGTCGAAACCGCGCAGCCCACAATGAAAATCGCCTATCGGCGAACGAAACAACAAACGCCCTATAAAGCTTAACACCGGGTTACCCAGGTAGCGATGCAATGGCGGCATCGCACCCGGCTTTATACCGCCTGCAAATCGATTACCCATAACCAGCTTGTCACCACGACGCAATCTATCTATTAGTGAGTCAAGTTGTCCAAAATCATAACTATCGTCTGCATCAGCCATGATGACGTAGCGCCCCTTTGCGGCACGAATGCCGCCAATTATTGCGCTGCCGTATCCGCGCGTGGCCACATTCACAATACGCGCTCCCGCTGCGTTGGCAAATGCTTGCGAGCCGTCAGTCGAGCCATTGTCCGCGACGATAATTTCGCCATGAATGCCGGTGCGAGTCAAAAATCCTCGCGCTTTCTCAATACATGTGGCAACTGTTTCGGCCTCATTGAGGCATGGCATCAGGATGGTTAATTCAAAGTGCTCAGTAAACATGATCGGTTTTTTGCTCGCAAATATTCTTTTGATGTTTTACCAATAGAGAACACGCCTAAATTCGCATTTGCCCTGCATCTTGTCGGCAAAACCCGATAGGAATCATGCGTAGAAAAATGCTTTCGCTGGACGCGCCTCATGCCGCATCGGCGAGCTGGAGCGACATTGTTCGTATTCCAGTATATCGCCGCCAAAGCGTCTAATCATAGCTGCGGCTCTCGCCAAAAGCGTCAATATCCTGAATGTGCGACTTTTCAATCTTATCAAGCAGATATGGATCGTGATTTGCAGTCAAATGCGGTTTCCAGGGCCAAGTCCAAAGCGCAGCGTGACCATGGCGATGCGGATGGTAAAATACTTGTCAATACTACGAGAGAAGCATTCCTCGGTCACCGGATCACAAGATGAACAACGTAACGATCAACAAAGATTTAGACGTAAAGGGCCTCAATTGCCCCCTGCCAATACTGCGCGCGAAGAAAGCGCTAACGGATATGGAGTCAGGTCAGGTACTGCGCATCGTGGCTACCGATCCGGGTGCGGTGAAAGACTTCGCCGCTTTCTGCAAGCAAACCGGCAATCCGCTTTTGTCCTCTGAATCATCGGCCTCTGCCTTCACATTTCTGATCGCCAAACGCTGACTACGTTGTTGTCCAGCGGCAAACAATAGCGAGCAGATTAGTTCCCCTCGAAACGTGGCTTGCGCTTTTCGACGAACGCAGTGACACCTTCCTTGAAGTCATTGGTCTTGGCACATTCGGCAAAATAGGCTATTTCATCATCGAGTTGCTTGTCGATCGGTGTGATGAAAGATTGGTTGATGAGCTTTTTGGCGCGGGCAAAGGCCTGAGTAGCGCCGTTTGAGAGCCGTTCTGCCAACTTGGCGACTTCCTGCTCCAGCTGTTCTGGCGCAACGACGCGGTTGATGATGCCCATCTCGGCTGCCGCCTTTGCATCAAACATATCCGACAGCATGGTCAGTTCAAGCGCACGCTTCATGCCGACATAGCGAGGCAAGAAAAATGTACTGCCGCCATCGGGTGACAAGCCGATTTTTGTATACGCAGTATTGAACTGCGCGCCGTCAGCGGCGAGTGCAAAGTCCGCAGCCATGGCCACGCTCAAGCCCGCGCCGGCACACGCGCCATGGATTTGCGCAATAACGGGAAAAGGCATGTTGCGGATATTCTTGATGCCTTCGTGCAACGCATCTCCCAAGGGCTTGACCGTTTCAACAATGGTATTGCGCTCGCGATAAAAAAGGCCGACATCGCCGCCCGCGAGGAAAGCCTTGCCCGCACCTTTGAGGATCAGAGCGCGAATCGTCTTGGACGCGACAATCTCGGCAGTGAGGTCACGCATCGCGTGAATCAACTCGGGGTTCATTGCGTTATAGACTTCAGGACGATTAAATGTCAGCGTGCCGACGCTGCCTTCCTGCGTAAACAGGATTGGGTTTTGTGATGAAATCATTGATCAGTTCCTCCAGGAGTGGCGGGGATGATACCGCGCTTGATGTAGATTGGTCGCAGATGTGACCTCAGACGCCGCAGATATAGCCCGTAGCCGAGTGCTGCCGCTGCGCAGATCAGACCGCAAACGGTAAACGTGCGCGGCGCACCGATGTGCCCGGCCAACCAGCCTGCCGCGAGATGGCCGAGAGGTGCTGTGCCGGCGTAAAACATGGCGTAGATACTGATAATCCTGCCGCGCATGTTCTCCTCCACAATGGATTGCAGGATGGTGTTGACCGATGTGGAGGTGCCCATCAGACCCATTCCCGTCATCGCCATGCAGAGGAACGAGAGCCACTCGTTTTGCGAGAATGAAAAGCCGATGGTGCCGGTTGCAGCAAGGCTTGTGGTCATCAACAGCCATCCGGTCAGCCCTCGCACATTCGGCCGTCGTACCAGCAGGATGGCCCCGATCAATGCGCCGACGCCGGCGCCGCTGATAAACAGGCCATTGAGCGCGGCACCCTTGCCGAAAGTTTGTACCGCGATGGCGGGCATCAGCACGGTGTATGGACT
>JANMZU010000934.1:0-5856 GCA_031383585.1 Betaproteobacteria bacterium | reverse complement strand
TCATCTCAACGCTGTTTGCAGCGGCTGCGTTCTTTCTTGCCGCTGAAAAAGGGCTGCTGGTACCGGCACTGGACGCAATTCTGGTCATTGTATTGATTGTGTTGGCGCGCATGGAATCCAAGTTGGTGGTATCGGGGCAGCGCCAACTGGTCGATCCGGTGATCAACGGCGTGGCGATTGCATTGTTGCTGCGCGGTGCGGCGCATGTCACATTTTTTGGCCAGACACTCTGGTTGCCATTCGCGCTGCAAGCTGCGGTGGTGTTTGCCGTGGCCTTGGCGGTTTGGACTGCGCTTAATACGGCACGTCTGCCGATGGTTGCTCGGAGCGCAGCGGTATTGGGGGCAATTGTTTACGGTGCGGTGACGTGGCGTGCTCCTGGCCTTATCGCGGCGGTGCTGGTAATGCTGGTGGCATTTGCCAGCGGTCGACGTGCGTTGACGGCATTCAGTCTGGTCGCATTGGTGGCCTATCTCTCGACTTACTACTACCAGATGCAATTGACGCTCGCGACCAAATCCATGGTGTTGGCGCTTAGCGGCGCGAGTTTGCTGGTGATGTGGTGGGTCCACCGGACCTACTTCAGTGAGGAGCGCGCATGAACCGCAAACTGTACGTGGGCGTGGTGGCAGCGGCATTGGTGCTGCAGCTGGCCGCTGTTAATTTCACCATTTGGCAGCGCGAATCTTTGCTGCGTGACGGACAAGTGCTGCTGCTCGAACTGGCACCGGTCGATCCGCGTTCGCTGATGCAGGGCGATTACATGGCGCTTCGGTTCGCCGTGTCGCAAAAACTGGGCCCGGCTGATGTTGTTGACTCGTCCGTGAAGGAGGGTTATGTCGTGGTCAGGCGCGACGCGAGAAATGTCGGCACCTTTGAGCGCATTTATCGTAACGGTGAAGCGCTGGCCGCGAACGAGTCACGTGTTCACTTCCGCATCCGCAAGCGTGATGCGCGCATCGTCACCAATGCCTATTTTTTTCAGGAAGGGTCGGCAGGTGAATACAACAAGGCGCGGTTTGGTGAACTGCGCGTCGCGGACAATGGCGACGCGCTGCTGACGGGTATGCGCGACAAGGACTTAAAGTTGCTCGGTGCTGAGAAAAAATTATGAAACACAAGCACTGGAGCCGTAACTGGCGCGTTTTTTGCCTGAAAGGCGCGCCGGTGCTGGTGTTTACGGTCGCACGCCGTATCCTTCACATGGAGACCTAATATGTGGATCTGGGGCGCACTACTGGGTTTGATGGCGGGCGCGGCACTGTTCAGCTGGAAAGGCGCAGTCGTGGGGGCTGCCATTGGCTGGCTGGCGGGTATGCTGATCAGCAAGCAGGATGCGTCCAGCAAAGAAACAGCCAAATCACGCGATCTGGAAAAGCGCTTGGCGCATACACAAAAGGTTCTGGAGGACGTGCATTGGCGTTTGGCGCGCCTGGAGAAGGAGGCCGATTTGCCGCCTTCGCCCCTCGCACAGGCGGTGGTGGCCGCACAGAAGCCAGCGGTCGTATCACAGACGCGCATCGATCCTGTGCAACCTGTGTCGTCGAAAGGCAGTGTCGCTATCGAGGCGCAGCCGTTGCCAGTGGCGCATTCAATGGCTGAAACAGTGGTGACGCCAGCACCGGCGATGATTACGCCATCCGCCGTCAAATCGAAGATTGAAACGGTCGCCGATAGTGATCGCGTTTCTGCTCCTGCGCCTGTCGCGAGGCCCGCCCAAGCCAGTTCGCCGTCAGCGCGTTCGGCGCAGCAAAGACCGCGACCGACCCGCCCGCCAGACCCAGATGGCCCGGGTTTTGTTGAACGCATGCTGGAAGGCAACATCGTCGCCAAGCTGGGTGTCGTGGTGCTCTTTCTCGGCGTCGGGTTCTTACTCAAGCATGCCTATGATCGCGGCATGTTTCCGCCCGAGCTACGTCTGCTTGGCGTGGCGGTTACAGCAGCGGTCATGTTCTTTCTCGGCCGGCGTTTTCTCGAAGAAAAGCGCACCTACGCACTGATTCTGTTCGGCGGCGCCATGGGCCTGATGTATCTGGATGTGTTCTTCGCACTCAAAACGTTTGCGCTGATCAGTGCGCCGCTGGGTTTTCTGCTGTTCGCCGCACTCGGCATCGCCACTATCGCCCTCGCCGTAAAGTACGACGCGCGCGCCTTTGCCGCACTGGGGTTGATCGGTGCGTTTCTCGCGCCGATTCTGGCCTCCACCGGCAGCGGCAATCACGTGCTGCTGTTCTCGTACTACCTGCTGCTCAATCTCGTCATCCTCGGCGCAAGTTGGTTCAAGTCTTGGCGCGAGCTCAATTTCATCGGCTTCCTGTTTACCTTTGCCATCGCCCTGTTCTGGGGATATGCGACCTATACGCCCGAACACTTCTCCACAGTGGAGCCATTCCTGATTCTGTTTTTCCTGCTGTATCTGGCTATTCCGATTATGTTTGCATCGCGCCAGCCGCCAGAATTGAAGGGCTTGGTCGATGCCACCCTCGTTTTTGGTATGCCGATGTCGGCCGCAATGCTGCAGGCAGCGCTCACACGCGGCATGGGTGAACACGTGCTTGCCTGGAGTGCGTTCGGGGCGGCACTGATTTATGCGGCGTTGGCATGGGCACTATGGAAGCGCGAACACATGCGCCTGCTTGCCGAGGCACATCTGGCGCTCGCGGTTGTGTTCGCTACGGCGGTACCGTTCTTTGCTTTCCGTGGCTATCCGACATTCGCATTCTGGACGCTGGAGGGGGCAGCAATATTCTGGATGGGCTGCCGGCAAAAGAGCGTGCTGGCACGCGCTTTTGCGCTGTGCTTGCAACTCGGGGCTGCGGCCTATTTCTGGTCGGTCACACAGGGCGCCAGCTACGCCGACCCGTGGTGGAATGATCGTGTGGTCGGCTGCGCTTTGATCGCCATTGCGTCCTTGTTGACTGCCTGGTTCATGCATCGCTTTAAAGAGTCTATTGCGGCTGCGGAGCACTCATTGCAGTCTTTGGCGATCACCTGGGGCTGTCTCTGGTTGTTCTCGGGTTTTGTGCTCGGCGCATGGCAGTACTGGAACGCAGGGGACGCACGAATATCGGCGCTGCTGATTTTCGCGGCGGCCGTCTTTGTCTTGTTTGACTGGCTAGGTGCCTGGGGAAACTGGCGGCTACTGCGCCTCACATCGCGAGCACACGTGCTGCTGATAGGCTTGCTCGCAATGGCGTGGGCAGCACTGGCACCTGGCGAGAATCCACTTTCAGGCTATGGCCTGGTGGCGTGGCCGCTGACTTTTGCAGCGTACTTTTATGTGCTGCATCGTCAACGCATTGACGACGTTGAGCCGTCAAGCGGCTGGCGATATCAATCCGCCTGGTTCCTGATGCTGGCGCTGGCCACCTGGGAAGCCGCGTGGCGATACAGCCATGAGGAGTTTGGCTGGGTGTTCGTTATCGGTGTCGTCGGTGTTGTCGCGGCCGGACTGCGTTTCAGGCTGCGCGAATTCACAACGGAACACGAAACCGGACGGCTGTTGCGTTTTTCCAATTTTCCACTGCTGTGGGCGCTGTTCTGGTGGTTCGCTGGCGTGCATGGCTTGATCGAGACACGTACGTCGGAGGCCAATCACCTTGCTGTGCATCTGGTGGTGGTGACGCTGTCTATCTTTCTGTTTGAGATTTGCGGCGCGGTGTTGACGTGGTCTGCCTTGCGCCGGTCGCAGGTATTGCTGCTCCTCGGCATGCTGGTTGCAGCACTTCATTTGGCCGCCCACGATATCAATCCCTTCAAGGGGCCGCAGTTCCTTGCCTGGCTGATTGCGTTTGTCATTGGTGGCGCAGTGCTGGCGCGGCAAGAACGCGACGAAATGGCTTGGCGTCCGTCCGGGCAGCATACGGTGCTGTTCAATCTGGCACTGTTGCTTTTAGGTTGGGATTTGTGCTGGCGCTTCGCCGATGCCGGATTTGAAAATGCCTGGCAGTACGCTGCGCTAGGTGGAACCGTCGCGTTTGGAATAGCGGTGGCCACTTTTGGCATCGTGCGAAAGCTGTGGCCATTCGGGCCCCACGCAGCCACCATACGCGACTGGTCGGTGACCCCATTGCTGGCGTTGGTTTTGATCTGGACGCTGGTGGCGAATGTGGCCAGCAGTGGATCGGCAACACCTCTGCCGTATCTTCCGCTGCTCAATCCCCTCGACCTTGCACAGCTAGCCTTATTTGCGACGGCCCTGTGGGCGATGCGGGTGCTTTACGAAGGAGAAGTCGACGCCGCAGCGACGACCGGGACGATCCGTGTACTCGCGGCGGCGGGATTTTTCTGGATAAACGCGGTGTTGCTGCGGACCGTTCACCATTGGACAGACGTGCCGTTTGAATTGTCGGCATTGCTGCACTCGGTGGTCGCACAGGCGGCGCTGTCGCTGCTCTGGACATCGATCGCGCTGGTGATGATGTACTCGGCTGGCAAGACAGTGCCGGCGTCGCGAAACCTGTGGATGACGGGCGCTGCGTTGCTTGGCCTGGTCATCCTGAAGCTGGCCGTGAACGACATGGGCAACACCGGCACCGTCGCGCGCATTGTTTCGTTTATTGGCGTGGGCGTACTGTTGCTGGTGATCGGCTACCTCGCGCCGATGCCGCCCAAGGTGCAGTCTGCGGAATAGCGTAATTTTGGTGAAACTCCAATTCGGGCGAGGCTCACAGGCCTAAAAGCGCTGAAGATGCCCGCCGATATTGGCGTTCTACGTTTGCATGCTGCTCAGCGCGTCGAGCCGTTGCGCGAGCTCAAGATGACCCTTTGCTCTCGCGTAATCGGCGGCGCGCTTGCCATCCTCGCTGGCTAGTGACGCATCGGCACCAAACATCAATAGCATCGCGGTCATCGGCGTACTGCCTGACTGCGCGGTAACGTGAATCGGGCGTATCTGTTGCTGCTGCGGCGCGTTGGAATTGGCTCCGCGATAAAGTAACAGTTCGAGCGTGACAATATCTTGGCGCGCCGCAGCGGCATGTATTGGCCCAACCCGAGATGCATTGGTTGCCTGCGCGTTGACATCGGCGCCGCTATCCATCAACAGACGCGCCGTCTCGGGTTGGCGAAAAAACACCGCGAGTCCAAGAGCCGTGAATCCGTCCGGTGCACGCTCTTCAATATCTTGTCCATCCGCCAGCGCAGCGCGAACCACCGCCAGATCGCCGATGATCGCGGCCTCAAAAAAATCCGGTGTCCCACGCGCCATTCTCAAACGGTCAATCAGTACCTTGTTTTCGAGGTAGGCCGCAAATGTCAGTGCCGACGTGCCGTTGTTGTCGCGCTGCGTGAGCAGGGCAGGGCTCGCCGCGATCAGGTTGTCGACCGTGGTGGTATCGTTCTGGCGGATTGCATCAAAGAGTTGTTGCAGCATATCGGCTTCTACCTTCTGGTTTTGATGAATTGAGCGGTATGCTCTCTTTCTCAGCTTGTCTTGGAAACCGCCAAGCTCCAGATTCTTCCCGAATGGGAATACTGCGATCGTGATCTTGCTCCCGATTCACCGGATGCGTTGATCTGCTCGTTCGAATGTACATTTTGCCGCAACTGCGTAGAGAAAGTACTTCGCGGAAAGTGTCCGAACTGCGGCGGCGGATTCGCGAGTCGTCCAATTCGCCCGGCACCTATGCTTGAGAAGAATCCGTCTTCGTTGGTGCGGATATTCAAGCCGGAGGGTTGTGTAGAGGCGGCGTGATCTGTCTCCACTGTCATCTCTCTAGTCGTTTGAAATGACAGTGGTCTTGTGTTGCCCCGCGCCATTGTGAATCAAGTTCAAGCGCAAATCAGCCCGGCGCAACTACTTGAAGAACAGGTAAATCGCAAGTACCAGCGCCACAACGGCAAGCGACACGACGA
>JANMZU010000851.1:0-4291 GCA_031383585.1 Betaproteobacteria bacterium | reverse complement strand
GATTACGCTACGCTAATCCGGGCTACTCGCTTCTTCGCGTGCCTGAACTTTCTCCCACCCTGATTTTTGATTTCGCCGATCCGCTGGTTGCAGGGTCGGCTGTGCATAGGCTGGCGTTTACACATCCGGAGCGGGTGATCGTCGCCCGCACCATTGCTGAAGTTCGCCCGGCGCTACGCGAGGTGCAACAGGCGGCCCACGAAGGCTACTTTGCGGCAGGTATGATCTGCTACGAGGCCGCTCCCGCATTCGATGTGGCGCTCAGCGCACATCCGCCGAACGGATTGCCGTTGCTGTGGTTTGGTCTGTTTCGTGCGCCGGTCACATTGCCGCGCATTACGCGGCATCACGCCGCCGTCAGCCGTTGGTTGCCCGACACCGACCGCGCGACTTACGACGCCAACATCATCGCCATCCGCGAGGCGATTGCTCGTGGCGATACCTATCAAGTCAATTACACGATGCGCCTCAATACGTCAGTCAGCGGGGACGCGCGTGCATGGTACGAGTCGCTCGCGGGCCAATCGCACGGTCGCTTCAATGCCTTTCTCGACATCGGCGAAAAGCAGATCCTGTCGCTCTCGCCCGAGCTGTTTTTTGCGTGGGATGGCACGCAGATCATGGCGCGGCCGATGAAGGGCACGCTGAGCCGTTCATCGCCGCCACCTTCCGAATCGGCGAGTCTGGCCTGGCAAGCCAGCGACGAAGCTGAGGCGAATGCGCTGGTCAATTCGGAAAAAAATCGCGCCGAGAATCTGATGATCGTGGACCTGCTGCGAAACGATCTTTCACGCGTGGCCGTCACCGGCTCAGTAGCCGTGCCAAAACTGTTTTCGCTGGAAACCTATCCAACCGTTCATCACATGACCTCTACCGTGACGGCAGTAACACGGGACGGCACGACGCTGGAGGATATTTTCTGCGCGCTGTTCCCCTGCGGTTCAATCACCGGCGCCCCGAAAATCAAGACCACCGAAATCATCCATGCACTGGAAGGCACGCCGCGTGGCATTTACTGTGGTGCCATCGGCTACATCACCCCGGATCAGCGCGCCGTGTTCAATGTGCCTATCCGTACCATCACCATGGACCGCATAAGCGGCATGGCGCAATGTGGGGTTGGGGGCGGAATTACCTGGGACTCTACCGCCGGCGAGGAGCACGCCGAGGCATTGACCAAAGCGCGTTTTCTGGGTGCCGGCAGCGGCCATTTTGAATTACTGGAGACGTTAATGTTGCAGGATGGCCATTTCGCTTTCCTGGACCGCCACCTCGCGCGATTGCAGGATGCTGCGAAGCGCTTTGCGTATCCGGTGGATGTCACGGCCATTCGTGCCGCACTCGCCGCCCACGCGGCCACCTATGCGCATCAGCTGCGACGGGTGCGACTGCTGGTTTCGGCGCATGGTGAAGTCACGGTGACCAGCACGGCGCTGCAGTCGGTTCCCGACAATTGGCTGGCCGCAAACGCAGGCGCCGGGGTGGTCGCAATAGCGTTGGCGAGGCAGCCCGTCGATTCACAGCACGAATTCCTGCGCTACAAAACCACCGCACGCGCAGCGTATGACGTGCACATTGCAGCAGCACCGAATGCCTTTGATATTCTGCTTTGGAACGAGCGTGACGAACTGACAGAATTCACACGCGGCAATGTGGTGGTAATGCTGGACGGAAAGCTGCTGACGCCCTCGCTTGCATGCGGATTGTTGCCGGGGGTGTTGCGTGGCGAATTGCTGGAGCGGGGGGTTATTGAGGAGGCGGTCGTCTCCCGCGATGAGCTTAAACGCGCGGATGCAATGTGGTTTATTAACAGCGTGCGGGGTTGGCTGGCGGTTGAAATATTGTCGGGATAATTTTCGCTAAACACTAGCAATGGCGGGCCCCTTGGCGCAATTTTGCTCGGAGCACCGCGCAGATCCCAGGGTTTGGCGACCTTGGCGCGGCTCCACAAACTCTCACCAACATAGTCCTTCCCCCTTCAGACACGGAGAGTGGCACATAGCGAAGATGCCAATACGACGCTGAACCCGCATGCGCAGGTAAAATGCCCACACCTCAATAAAAGACCTTTCCATGAACGCACCAACTGATCCAAAGCACTTCGCTAATCCACTCCTCGAAGAATGGACCAGCGCTCACGGCCTGCCTCCCTTCACTGAGGTCAAAGCCGAACACTTCGCACCAGCGTTTGCGGTCGCTCTCAAAGCGCATCGCGGCGAGCTCGATGCCATCGCCGCCAATCCCTCTGCCGCGTCGTTTGAAAATACGCTGGCTGCATTCGATAAAAGCGGCCGTTTGCTGACGCGAATCGATCAGTTGTTCTACAACCTGGCAGCTTCCGAAACGTCTCCGGCGTTGCAAGCAGTTGAACGCGAAATGGCAGCGCCGATGGCCGCACACACCAATGCGATCTACATGCACGCCGGACTATTCAGTCGCGTCGACGTGCTTTATGGCCAGCGTGCTACGTTAGGCCTGTCGCCCGAACAGACGCGCCTGTTGGAAAGGGTTCATCTGGATTTCGTCCGCGCCGGCGCCAAGCTCACTGTAGAAGCGCAAGCCCGCTACAGCAAAATCATGGAGCAGCTTGCCGAGCTCACCACCCAGTTTTCGCAGAATGTGCTGGCTGACGAAGCGGCGACGTATTTGTTGCTGACGGACGAAAGCGAACTCGCGGGATTGCCCGAATCGGTGCGCGCCAGTGCCAAACAGGCGGCTGTAGAACGTGGGCTCGATGGCTACGTAATCACCATTTCGCGTTCATTGATCGTGCCGTTCCTGACTTTCTCTGATAACCGCTCACTGCGCGAACGCGCGTACGAGGCCTGGACCCAGCGCGGCGAGGGAACAAACGCAGGCACCGCGAAATTCAACAACGCACCGATCATTGCCAACATCATGGCGCTACGTCTGGAGCAGGCCAACCTGCACGGGCACAGTAGCTATACTGATTACGCGCTGACCGACACCATGGCCGGCAAACACGCGGCCGTGTTCGATCTGCTCATGAAAGTCTGGGTACCCGCCAGGGAGAAAGCCGCGCTCGAATGCGAGGCGCTGCAGGCAATGGCCTTGTCGCGCGATGAAGCAATTGAGATTGCCCCGTGGGATTGGCGCTACTACGCCGAGAAAGTGCGCCAGGCACGCTACGATCTGGACGACGCTCTGGTCAAACCCTATTTTGCGCTGGACCGTATGGTCGAGGCAGCATTCGATTGCGCACAGCGGCTGTTCGGTCTACGTTTTGTCCATATGCCTGAACTGAAGGCATACCACCCTGACGTGAAAGTGTATGAAGTGCACAACGCCGATGGCTCATTGCTGGGCGTGTTCCTGCATGACAATTTTTCGCGTTCCACCAAGCGCGGCGGCGCGTGGATGAGCAGCTATCGGCAGCAGAGTCGCATCGATGGCGACATCAAGCCGATCGTCGTCAACAACAACAATTTCGCCAAAGGCGCTGAAGGCATACCGACGCTGCTCAGCTTTGATGATGCCCGCACGCTGTTTCACGAATTTGGCCACGGGCTGCACGGCTTGCTGTCGAGCGTGAATTACGAACGCCTATCTGGTACCAGCGTGCTGCGCGATTTTGTCGAGTTGCCCTCGCAGATTTTCGAGCACTGGCTATCCGAACCCGAGGTGCTGAAGCGCCACGCGCGTCACGTTGAAACCGGCGAGCCGATTCCGGATGAGTTAATGGCGCGCCTCAAGGCTGCTCGCAAATTCAACCAGGGCTTCGACACCGTTGAGTACACGTCTTCTGCGTTGGTCGATCTTGCCCTGCATTCGCAAACTTCCATGGCGGACCTGGACATCGCGCAATTTGAAATACAGGAGTTGGCGAAAATCGGTATGCCGCCGCAGATTCTGATGCGCCATCGCCTGCCGCATTTCGGTCACCTCTTTTCCGGGTCCAGCTACGCGTCACAGTACTACGTTTATCTTTGGGCCGAGGTGCTCGATGCCGACGGTTTTGAGGCCTTCGTCGAGGCGGGCAACCCGTTTGACAACGCTACGGCACAGCGCCTGCGAAAGTTCATCTATTCGAGCGGAAATACGATGGAACCGACCGAGGCCTACCGCGCATTTCGTGGACGTGCGCCGACGGTGACGCCGATGTTGAGTAAGAAGGGGTTGCTGCCTGCGTGAAAAACAGTCGTTTCGATATTTTGGGTTTCGACAATTGCGTTTTGATACTCTACATGTCGACGATTGGCATTTCACTACCTATCACTTCACTACCGGTCATTTCGAGCCTAGCGAGAAATCTGCTTTTTTCCTTTTATCG
>JANMZU010000848.1:0-2375 GCA_031383585.1 Betaproteobacteria bacterium | reverse complement strand
CATCGGTTGGTTTCAGGCCTTCCTTGGCCAGCAAGTTATTGACGAACATATTGGTCGAGGAGCCCGGCGCAGTCACGCCAATCTTCAGACCCTTCAAATCTTTGGCGGATTTATATTTCGCGGCCTTATCTTTTGGCAGGACCAGCGAAATCGAGGAATAGCCTGCCTGCAACACGACCGCAGTAATCGGCTGTTTCTTGGCCTGCATATTGATGGTGTGTTCAAACGCGCCCGAGACCATATCCGCACTGCCACCTACCATCGCCTGCAACGCCTTGGCGCCACCAGCAAAATCGGGAATCTCGACCTCCAGGCCTTCATCCTTGAAGTAGCCGTTGCGCTCGGCAATCGTCAGCGGCAGGTAATAGAACAAACCCTTGCCGCCGACAGCGATGGTGATCTTGGACTTTTCCAGCCCTTGCGCGTTTGCCGCTGTGACGAATGTAGTGGCAGAGGTCGCCAGTAACAGTAACGCTGCACCAATTATTTTCTTCAACATTTTTCTCTCCTCGTTGCCTGCTTTATTGTTGGTTGACTGCCAAGCCTGTGCTGGTGATTTACTACTGTGTGTACAGCTTGTCTGGAACAGCGTGAAGATGCATGGTCTTGCCAGCGCGCATCACTTGTCCGGTGACTTCGTGGCCGACGATGGCGGGCATTTTTACGGCGGCGGCCAATAGTTTGTCGAGATCCACGCCTGTATCGAAGTCCATGTCTTCGAGCATGTTCACCATATCTTCGGTGCAGATATTGCCGGTGGCGCCGGGTGCGAATGGGCAGCCGCCCAGCCCCGCTAGCGAACCGTCGTAATGGACGATACCAGCATTGATTCCTGCAACGACATTGGCCAGACCCATGCCGCGGGTATTATGGAAGTGCAGCGTGAGTTCGATGCCTGGAAATTTCGCGACTGCAGCGGCCGACAGGCGCTCCACCTGCGCCGGGTTTGCCATGCCGGTGGTGTCGGCCAGCGTCACGCCATCAAAGCCAAGGTCGGCATAGCGCATCGCAAAGCCAATCACCCGCGCTTCAGGCACGTAGCCTTCAAATGGACAGCCGAAGGAAGTCGAAACAGTGCCATTGATGCGGATGCCGGCATCCTTGGCCATTTTCACCATGATGGCGAAGTCTTCGAACGACTGATCGCAAGTGCGATTCACGTTGGCGCGGTTATGTGTTTCGGAGGCTGACAGCACGACATTGATTTCGTCGATTTTTCCCTGCGCATTGTGAGTGGCGATGGCGCGCTCCATGCCCTTGAGATTGGGCACCAGCACGCTGTAAGTCACATCGGCGGCGCGCTTGATATTGGCCAGCACGTCCACCGCGTCGGCCATATTCGGCACCAGCTTGGGATGAACGAATGAGGTGGTCTCGATCTTGGCGACGCCGGTCTCGGAGAGCGCGTCGATGAGCGCAATCTTGGTTTCGGTCGCGATGATGTTCTTCTCGATCTGGAAGCCGTCGCGCACGGCGACGTCATTGATGTAGATGCGTTGTTTCATGGTTTTCTTTCTGCTTGTACAGACCCCTCATCCCCACCCTTCTGCTTCGCTTCAAGTGTGCCCTTGTCCCTGAGGAGAAGGGCTTTTTAGTTAGCCTCTCCTTGGGGACAAGGGAACACTTGAAGCGTAGCAGAGGCCGACGCGAAGTGGCGGGTGAGGGGTGCGCTATTCAAATAATGCCGCGTTGCTTCAAGTCCCGCTGTGCTGGAACTTCAATCCCAATCCCGGCCAACACCTCCGCAGTATGCGCCCCCAACTTCGGCCCGATCCATTTCGTCCCGCCCGGTGTCTCCGACAGCTTCGGCACAATGCCCGGTAGCCACACCTGATTATTATCACCGAGTTCGTGTTTCTCGATCATGCCGCGCGCCTGATACTGCATGTCGGCAACAATGTCGGCGATGGAATAGATTTTCCCTGAAGGTACATCGGCCTTGTTGAGCACTTCCAAGACCTGCGTCAATGTATTCGCGCCAGTCCACGCGCCGATGGCGACGTCGAGTTCCTCGGTACGCTTCGTGCGTCCGGCGTTGTCGGCGAGTGCGGGATCATTTGCCAAATCTGCGCGACCAATCGCCAGCATCATGCGTTTGAAAATCGAATCACCATTCGCGCCGATCACTACGTACTGGCCATCGCCACAAAGATAGGTATTCGACGGCACGATGCCGGGGAGCGAGGCTCCCGTACGCTCGCGTACAAAACCGGACATGCCGAATTCGGGCAGCATCGATTCCATCATCGAAAACACCGCCTCGTATAAGGCCACATCGACCATCTGACCCTTGCCGGTTTTGTGCCGGTGATGCAGGGCCATCAACGCACCCATCACACCGTACATTGCCGCTAGTGTGTCGCCGATCGAGATGC
>JANMZU010000812.1:0-1935 GCA_031383585.1 Betaproteobacteria bacterium | reverse complement strand
AATGTTCGTTCCGCACAAAAACTAGAGAAGCGGTCACTACCCATGGATAAACTCAAAGCATTCTGGACCAAGTATTTTTCTTCAATCAACTCCATCATCAGAGCGGGCTTAGGCGTCGGTATCGTACTGTTGTTCGTGGTCTATTACATGTTCCTCGACGGCCGTGGGTTCTTGTCGTTTTTTCAGCGTCTTGAGTTACAGGCATACGACGCCCGCCTGCTGTCGACGATGCCTGAGAAAATTGATCCGCGAATAGTCATTATCGATATCGACGAAAAGAGCATTGCCGCCGAAGGTCGCTGGCCATGGGGCAGGGACAAGATATCGAAACTGATTTCGCAGTCGTTCGAAGCCTACAAAGTCAAGGTCATTGGCTTTGACGTATTCTTCACCGAGGCGGACACCAGCTCCGGGTTGGCGAACCTGGAATTACTGGGGAAAACATCGTTCAAATCGAGTGCGGAATTTCAGGAGAAGCTGGCCGAATTGCGTCCAGCACTGGACTTCGACGCGCAACTTGCGCAGACAATCAAGAAGCACTCAGTCGTGCTGTCGTTTGCCGGAAACAACGAGCGCGCGGGCTTAAAGCAACTCGAGTTGGGCGTTCTCCCGCCGCCGACATTTACGGCCGCGACATTCAACAAAAAGGCGATCTTCACCACCGAGATCGAAGGATACAGCGGCAACTTGAAATCGCTTCAGGACGCTGCCTCTGCAAGTGGACATGTGTTACCGCAGATCGACTTGGACGGTGTCTCCAGACGCCTTCCACTGTTTGTCAAATACAAGGACGGCTATTACGAGTCTTTGGCGCTGGCGACTTACCGGGCCTTCAACGACAACGAACCTATCAAGGTCATCCTGCGCGATGACGAGGGTGACAACAAGACAAAGATCAAGAGCGTGGATTTGCGCAACCTGAGCATCCCGGTGGACGACGAGGGTTCGACGTTGATCCCATACCGTGGAAGAAACCCGATGTTCCGCTATATTTCCGCAACCGACATTATTCGCGGCAACCTGACCAAAGGCGAACTGGACGGCAAAATTGCGCTGGTGGGCACGTCCGCTGCGGGTTTATACGATTTGCGTAGCTCACCAGTTGGCGAGGTGTATCCGGGGGTTGAGACTCACGCGAATATGCTGTCGGGCTATCTTGACAACAACATGAAACGCAAGCCACCGTATGAGGTGGCAATCAGGGCGCTGATTATCCTGTTTGTTGGTTTGCCTCTCGCGGTAGCACTGGTAAAGATGAATCCATTTGTTGCGACAACAACCGTGCTGGTTACCGCCGCAGCCGTCACTGCTTTTAATATGTATTGGTGGTATCAGGGGTACGTTTTGCCATTGGCGCTGCCTTTGTTGCTAATTGGCGCGCTGTTCCTGCTCAATATGGCGTACGGCTTCTTCATTGAAGCGCGCTCGAGGAGGCAGATCACTGGCATCTTCGGTACTTATGTTCCCAAAGAACTGGTCGATGAAATGGCCAAGGATCCTGGTACATACACGACCAAAGGTGAAAGCCGCGACATGACGGTATTGTTTTCCGACGTGCGTAACTTCACGACAATTTCCGAGGGCCTGGCGCCGACCGAACTGACGGCGATGATGAACGCCTATCTGACGCACATGACGGTATCCATACAGGAAAGCCGTGGCACCATCGACAAGTACATCGGTGACGCGATCATGGCGTTTTGGGGTGCGCCGCTAAAGGACGAAAAACACGCCGAGCATGCGTTGCGCTCAGCGCTGGCGATGCAAAAGAAACTGACGGAAATTGGTCCAGAGTTTATCAAGCGTGGATGGCCAGTTCTGCAAATCGGCGTCGGTCTCAATTGCGGCATGATGAACGTCGGTGACATGGGCTCAACCTTTCGCCGTGCGTATACGGTGCTGGGCGATGCGGTGAATCTGGCGGCCCGCCTTGAA
>JANMZU010000081.1:0-2806 GCA_031383585.1 Betaproteobacteria bacterium | reverse complement strand
TCGCCTATCCGCGTCTGACCAATCTTGATTTCTATCGCTACGTCGACGGTCGTGAAGTCCAGGTCTATAACGTCGGGAACGGCAGACCATTTTCCTTTCGCCCTTTCCAAAATCGCTATTTCGTTTTCCCGATGATGCTTGCGCCAGGTGACTCAACCATTTATTTGCGAGTTGAGTCCAAATCGCCACTTGAGGTTCCGGCAACACTGTGGGCGTCTTCTGCATTTCATCGCCATGTTACGGACGACTATATCGTCCAGGCGGCCTACTTTGGGGCCCTGGGAGCGATGTTGCTGTTCAATGGCTTGCTGTGGCTATTTCTGCGCGAACGCGGCTACGGATTTTATGTGCTGTTTGTGCTGGGCAACGCGCTGGGACAACTGTCGGGAACCGGTCTTGGTGCTCAATATATCTGGGGTGACTCTGTTCACTGGAACACCGTTGCATTTGGTGTCGGGGCAACTTTTTCGTTCATCTGGATGATGGTTTTCATGCGGCATATGGTCGGTACTGCCGTGCTGATTCCGCGCTTTGACAAAATATTCAACTGGTTGATTGCGGCCAACGTGCTGCTCATGTTCAGCATGTTGTTCGGCTACAGCGCCATGGTGACAGTGATTCTCGCGTTTGTTTCTGCTGCTGCCACATTTATGGGAGCGCTGCGCTGTTCGCTCAAAGGTGAGCGTGCCGCTCACATTTACTTGATTGCGTTTAGCGCCCTGCTGGTAGGTGTGATGTTGGCTATCTTGCGTATGACTGGCTTGCTGCCGACCAATGTTATTACCGCCAACAGTATTCAGATGGGGTCTGCAGTCGAAATGATTCTGCTTTCCTTTGCCCTTGCCGATCGAGTCAATACTTTGCGTGCAGAGAAAGAAAAGGCCCAAGCGACATCACTTACCGCGCAAGCGAACATGCTAGAGGCGCAGCAGCAACTTGTCGTCGCGCTGCGCACCTCGGAGCGGAATCTGGAGGCGCTGGTTGCCGAGCGCACCACGGAACTATCGGCCACTGTCGTGCGACTGCACAAGACTCAGGACAAGCTGGTGCAATCGGAAAAACTTGCAGGTCTTGGCGCAATCGTTTCTGCCGTAGCACATGAACTCAATACGCCGTTAGGCAATTGTCTGACGGTGGCGAGCCATTTGGAAGATGAAACCGCCGAGCTACAAAAATCACTGGCCGCTGGCAGCGTAACAAAATCAACGCTCGACGATTACGTCGACGCAAACGTAAATGCTGTGCAATTACTCAATCGCGGCCTGAGCAAGGCGGCAAGCCTCGTCGCCAATTTCAAGTTGGTAGCCGTCGATCAGCGCGGTATGCCGCGCGTGACATTTGACCTTAAAAAGCAACTCATGGCCGCAGTGGGTTCGAGAACGAACGTTTTCAAGAACACCGGATACGCCCTTCAAATTGAGGTGCCGGACGGTATCGAAATGTGCAGTTATCCGCAAGCAATTGAACAAGTTGCGGCCACACTGATTAACAACGCGGTTTTGCACGGCTTCGATGGACGGGATCATGGTTTGGTGAAGCTGCTGGTGAGCGCCGAAAAGGATCAGATCAGCATGGTCTTCAGCGACAATGGCGCCGGCATGAGCGAAGAAATTCGACGGCGTGTTTTCGATCCATTCTTCACAACGAAGCTAGGCAAGGGCAGTAGCGGCCTGGGCATGAGCATTTGTTACAACCTGGTGACCGGTCCACTTGGCGGCAGTATCGAAATTGTGAGTGCGCCGGGGGAAGGTTGTCGCGTTACTGTAATAGTTCCTATCAATGCGCCGTTGAATGCATGACGGCACTGCTGTTTGCTGGCGCGGTTGCTGTCCGCGCCGTGTCCGGTAAGGCTAAGGGCTGCGCGGAAGTCCGGTGTAATGCGTTAGTCTTGTTTTATGGTGCGCACGTAGATGACGTAATAAACCAGTCCGACCAACACGCTACCGCCGAGGATGTTGCCAAGGATCACCGCCACCAGATTACCAAAGAAGCCCGCCCAGATGATCGCCACGCCGGTGGCGCCCACACCATCGAAGGTCTGCAGAAGCATCGCCAACGGAATGAAGTATATATTGGCAACACCGTGCTCAAAACCGGCCGCGACGAAAGCGGAAATGGGGAAGACTATCGCGACCGACTTTGTCGGTCACACTGCGTCCCGCCTGCGTCATCCATACGGCCATGCAGACGGCCATGCTGACGAGCACATTGCACAACATGCCTTCGCATACGTTCTTGCATATCGTGATAACGCCGCTTATCGGCAAATGGCAGGCGCGAGCGGTCGGGGCCATGCACATTCATATAGCCCGCAGGAGCAGCTGAGGGGCGGATCTAAACGATCTTCAAACTCAAATTCGGCAATTTATCGATGTGACACTCGATCACATCGCCCTTGATAACCGGTCCCACGTTCTCCGGCGTTCCCGAATAAATGATGTCGCCGGGCATCAATTCGAAGGCTTCCGAAAGTTGGCTAATTTGTTCGGCGACGTTCCAGATCATCTGGTTCAGGTTGGCGGTCTGCTTGACATCGCCGTTCACCTTTAGCCAGATGGAACCTTCCTTGATATGCCCGATCTGGCTGGCGGGATGCAGTGGCCCGATTGGCGCTGAGCGATCAAAGCTTTTGCCGATTTCCCATGGCTTCTTCTCGTCACCCAGGCCACGCTGCAAATCGCGCCGCGTCATGTCCAGCCCGAGTGCATAGCCATAAACGCAGGCTAGCGCCTTGTCCATGGGAATGCTGCGGCCACCGCTGTGGAGTGCTGCGACCAGTTCTACTTCGTAGTGGTAGTTCTTCGTG
>JANMZU010000802.1:0-1791 GCA_031383585.1 Betaproteobacteria bacterium | reverse complement strand
CGTTCCTGAAGGTCGATTTGTCGTAACGATGGACGAGCCGGAAAACCATCTTCATCCTGCAATACAGCGGACGCTTTTGTCTTCACTTGTAAAAGCGTTTCCAAACGTTCAGTTCATTGTAGCGACGCACAGCCCATTTATCGTAACGAGCAGTAGGGATGCACGCGTTTATGCTCTGAAATATGAGGACGTGGTCGTCTCCGAGGAACAGTGGGATCGATCTGCGTCTCAGCATGTGCCCGCCGAGCAACTTACGCCGCATCAGGCGCGAAGGGTGCAGTGTATTTTCCTTAAAAGTGGTCAGCTATCGAGTTCTACAACAGATATTCTTCGAGAGGTTTTAGGCGTGCCTGTCACTTTTCCGGTTTGGATCGAAACCAGTCTCGAAGCAATAGTCGGCAACTACCGTGATCGCCCTTTCAATGAGCGCACTATTGCTGATTTTCGTCGGGATATTGATGCTGCTGGCCTGTCAGAAATGTTTCCAGAAGCACTTCTGAATCTGGGGAGGACGAATTGATCCGTTTGAAAAAGGGCGAGCAGCCAGAGACTTTGGTCGAAAATGCACTAAAATGGACAAAAGAGCTATTGGCCGAAATTGCCAGAGGCGGCGACAAACTCGCCTATCGTAAGAGCAAGTACAACCAGCCACCGATCAAGGCCGCAATCATCGCTGAGACTTTCAGAAAATGTGCCTACTGCGAAAGTCAGCCGCTCCATGTCACTTATGGTGACATCGAACATATCGTGCCTAAATCGTTAGAACCGGACCGAACATTTGATTGGTCAAACCTGACTTTAGCTTGCGATGTTTGCAATACTAAGAAATCTGATAAGCTCGGCCTACTTGATCCATATTATTGCAATCCAGAAGAGGAATTCGCCTTTCATGGCCCAATGATTCTTCACCATGACGGGCGTGCTTCTGCGGAGGTAACGCGGACGATTTTGGATTTGAATCGAATCGATCTGCTCAACAAACGTAAAGATCGACTAGACGACCTCGCAAACATATTTCGGAGAATTGATAAACATGACGAAGCGGACGAGCGAACGCTAATGCTCCAAACTGCAATCGATCATCACAGCAGCCAAGAAAGAGAGTTTGCTGCTTGCTCCCGCTCATTTTTGAAGGCTAGCGGCTACGAGTTTTGAATATTGAAAACTCCTTAGTAGAGTCGGCGCGACACCAGTTAGCAGCGATCTGCGGCCTACTTTTCGGGTCAATGTCAACTTTGATTGGCTCGCGCCGACTTTGTATGGAATGTCTGCTTGCCCTGTTTCAGACCTAAAAACCTGCCTGTCAGCTCCCCCCAACATTGCCGTCATCCCAACTTACATCCCCCTCACTCATAACCCGGCTCATCCATCCATGGCGCAAAATGGGGTGTGTCGGCACTCACCTTGTTGGGATATACCGCTGCGCGTTTCTCGAGGAACGATGAAACGCCTTCTTTCGCGTCGTCGCTTTGCCCCCGCATCCAGATTGCGCGGCTGTCAATCTTGTGCGCCTCCATCGGGTGCGCCGCGCCGAGCATCCGCCACATCATTTGGCGCGTCAGCGCGATTGAAACAGGCGCGCTTTCCGACGTCAGTGATTTTGCTAAGGCGCGCGCGGCTGGAATGAGGTCTGCGGGGGCGTGAACCGATTTGATGAGGCCAGCGGTTAACGCTTCCTCTGCCCCGAATACGCGACCTGAATAACACCAATCGAGCGCTTGGCTGATCCCGACAAGGCGCGGCAGGAACCAGCTTGAGGCGGCTTCGGGAACGATCCCGCGCTTGGCGAAG
>JANMZU010000769.1:0-1552 GCA_031383585.1 Betaproteobacteria bacterium | reverse complement strand
AATATCGCATTCGAATTTCTCTGCAGAATAGAAGTGGCTAACGGGTCCACCGTTGGTACCGCTATAGAAACGGCATACCGGTGAGGTCCCAGGCATGGATGCTTCGATACTGAAAGCACCAAACGACTGGCCCGTGCGGCGCCAATCGCCAGCCATACCGGTATCGACAAATACTTTCTCGAATTCGTGGCCGGTGATGAAGTAGCGATCAAGGGACGGGCTGTAGTACTCGACAGTGACGGCCGCTGTGCGCGGAGTGTCGGTCAGATACTTCCGCATTGCACAACCTTCATTCCCGGGGTAGCTGGGCCGCAGTAGGCTGCCATCGTCCATTTGCAGAAACGTCGCCGTCTGTTCAGAGAGGATGACCTTGCCATTGCCAAATGCCTTATCCAGACTCCCGTCAACATTCAGGCGATAGGCGAGAATTCCGCTAAGGCTGAAACCGAACGAACCAAATTGTTGGTTGCCAAGCATGAATATCGTCAGCTTGCCGTCACTGCCCAGCCACATCTGTGTTGGCGTCGCTACGCTGCGCGGGTCGCGCTCGCCGGGAAGCAGGCGAAAGCTGGTCTTGCCATCGCTGCCGTAACCCGCGTCGACATTGCCGAGCGCATCGTACCTGCGCACTGCAATCATTGGCTCAACACACGAGTCATCCAGACAGTCATAGGTCGCCAGCAACAGTGCACCGTCGGCCTGAACTTTAGCCACAGGAGAGAGCCAATCCGCAACGCCCTGACGCGGAACGCGCCGCGCACCTGCGTCGAAGGAAGGGTCAGCACCAGTCAGGTCATTGCGGAAACGCTTTACAAAAATCTGGGGTGGTAGCGTTGCGCTAGGTACTTTCTGATACCACGCCAATTCCACGCTGCCGTCCAGCTTCACAGACCACGCGTAAATTCTCGCGTCTACAGGCACGGTGCTAAACGGGATCGAAAGTATGCCGCCCAAGCCGAAACTGGAATCGCGTATGCCACGTGAATTGGTGCGTATGAATTCACGCGCGCTTTCCGAAGACGTGAGCGTGACGATGCTGCCGTCCGCTTGCTGGGCTGCGCCTTGCAGACGGTAGCCATAGTTCGGCATGATCTGGTCGCTGATACCGACTTTGCCAAAGGAAGTATCGGCAGTGCCATCCGGCAGAAGTCGCGTGATGTTTGTGCCAATCGCAAAAAGGCCACCATCTGCAGTCGTTTGAAGCTGCACCACACGCGCGGCAGCAGTGATTTCGCCAGATGCGCCCCAGCGACGGTCGATGCTTCCATCGGCGCGATGACGGACGATTCCGTTTTGACTGCTGGTCCCAACCGGTCGAAACAGTAATGTGTAGACGCCGCCATCCGCAGCCAATGCCTGCACATCCAGATTGCAACTGGCACCGACAAAAGCTTCCGGTTTATACGCCGGGTCAGGCTCGCCATAGGCAATTGCCGTTGTGGCTACTGTCGCACTGATCAGCACGAGTAGCGCCGACATAGGATTGATGCAACGCAGATATTTCATTTCAGATCTGTCCATTAGAAAAGCTCCGGTGTCTGGTCACTGCGGC
>JANMZU010000745.1:0-2307 GCA_031383585.1 Betaproteobacteria bacterium | reverse complement strand
GACGATCTCGGTTCCGTCGGATTGCACCTTCTGCCGGAAGGCCGGGTCGGCCAGCGCCTTCTGGATCTCGGCGTCAATCCGGGCGGCCGCCTCGGCTGGGAACCGGCCCGGCGCCAGGATGCCGAACCAGGATACGACCTCGAAGCCCGGCACGGTGTCGCCCACGGGCGGGGTCTCGACGCCGCCGCGCTGCGATTGGCGGTCGTTCTCCCACATTGAGCGCGCCGACAGCAATTGCATTCGCAAAGCCGGCACCAGTGAGCGCGGCAGCATCACCGCCCGGTCCTTGTTGCCGTTGGCCTCGCGCACGATGATCACGTGCCGGGCAACGTCCACGTCTTTGATCCGACGACAAATGGCGTCCATCAGCCGCATGCCGGTGCCGTACAACAGCCGCGCCAGTAGCGCGGTTTGTCCGTCCATGTTCGCCAGCACGCCAGCGACCTCGTCCTTGGTGAGCACGCTGGGGATGCGACGCTTGTTGCTTGGCCGCTTGATGTCGTTGAGCCAAGGCAGGTCGATGCCCAGCACCTCGCGATAGAGAAACAGCAGGGCGCTGAGAGCCTGATTGTGGGTGGAGGCTGATACGTGGCGCTCGGTTGCCAACATGCTCAAGAACTGTTCGACCTCGGCCGCGCCCATGGCGCCTGGGTGCTGCATCGGCCCATCGAGCCCTGACCATCTGATGAAAAAGCGCACCCAGTAGAGGTAGACCTTTTCGGTACTGCGGCTATAGTGCATGACCCGAATCCGCTCGCGTAGTTGATCGAACAGGCGGGTCGATTGCAGCGCAGGGGTGCCGGGCTTCATGGAAAATTGATAACTGGATGTTTATCCAGTATATTGACCTGTGATCAAGTCTGCAAGCTGTTCTCAGGAGAGTTTGATGCCCAGCTTATCGAGCACAACCCAGAATATCGAGCAGGTCTCGCTCTGGATATTCGTTAGGCCTCACAAACATTGCACTTAGGAGGATCCGAGATGACAGCCACCGGAAATGCCGCATCCAGCGCCGCATCCCAAGCCAACATTCCCGTAGAAGGTGCGGCGTCTGCCGCCTCAGCTGCCGCTGCAGTTGCGAAGCAAACCTTTGATTCCACCATCGCAGGAAATGCACTATGGAGTCTTATTGCGATAGTGACCATAGCTGGTTTCGTGCTTCTACGTCTACCGAAGACAGAGGACATTGAAGTACAAAAGATTCGCTTCGCCGCAACTACTTTCACCGGCCTCCTCCTAGTTTATGTCCTTGCGGCAGTCCTGTACTACGTAGACATCAGGGTACCGAACACGGCTGGAAAGGAAATATTTGATAAGACGATTACCGCTATCACGCCACTTATTGGAGCAATTATTGGTTACCTGTTCGGAAAGCAGGAAAGAGGGCCGGCAGGCTCCCGGACGAAGCCGGATGACGAAAAACAGGCTACCGAGAAGAGGAGTGCTGCACCCCTTGCTCAAGCTGTGCACCAACGAGTGCCACGCTAGTCGCATGGGGCAGAGCCTGCGGCCAATTTGGCGCCAGCTACCCGGCGACCCACACTGTTGACGTCAGCTTAGTTCGAAGGTTTAGCCTCAGCAGGATTTGAGATTCGCCAACCGATTGGAAAAGTTATATGCAGCCACTTAGCGACCACAATTCATCTATATGCCCCAAAGAGGCATACGAGGTGGCCCGCGAGCAAATTAAGCGGGAAGACGACCTAGTCAACTTTCGGACCACATGGTTCCTAGCCGTTCAGGCACTGTTATTTGCAGCAATGTTTCAAGGGGTTTTGTCCTCCGATCTCGATAAATCCACGCTTCTTGCGAATTCAACATGGCCACTCTTCATAGCGGCGCATGGTATTGCCGGGGCCGGAATAGTCGCCGCAATAGCCTGGGCGGCTGCGGTAAGGGGCGCCTTGCTTCAAATCGAATACATCGAGAAGTGGTGGCGAGAAACGAGCGGAGACGCAAGTCAATACCCGAGAGTAGCGGGTAAACATGGCGGCACCGTCCTTGGCATACGAGTTAATGCCGTCACTGCAGCGGCAATAATGTGTGCGATTTGGGGTGCCGTGGTTGTGTTGCTTTGGATATTTCGCAAGTGAGGCCTAACGAGTAAGGATAGATCGCGCGTAGCCGCGATCTATCCTTATTCGATGTTCACCGGTCATCGCCAGCGTTAACTGGCTACCATCTTCCGCGCCACGCGCAAGCAGTACCTTGAAGTGGTACCATTTATTCATGAAGCGGAAGCGCCAGCGGATTGTTGAACTGATTTTTTCCCGCCCCACGAGCGCAAACATCCAATGGCGCGATATT
>JANMZU010000735.1:0-2286 GCA_031383585.1 Betaproteobacteria bacterium | reverse complement strand
AGTTTCTTTGCTACAAATTCTAGTTTACTGCATTGAAAATACAGGGAGAGTTGATTTAATGATTACTGCCAAAAATCGCAGCGGCGTGTCTCCATGGCGCTAGCAGGCGAGGCAGATGCAAACCGTCGCTAAACACATCGCGCCATACTCGCGCGGCGTTACGAAGCAGACAGCCGCAATAACCTACCGATTCGGGTAATTTCTTTTTTTGCCAATCCTGCTATAACGACGGACGAGTAACCCTCTATTACCATAGGCTCACAACCCATGCTCCCTCCCGAAAACGCAAGCGCCCTAGAAGCAGTCCTCACCCTTACTGTCGAGGCAGACCAACCCGGTATCGCTGTCGGCATCTCACAGCATGGCCGCATGTTGTGGCGCGGCGCCCGCGGCCTCTCTAACCTGGAGTCCCATGCGCCACTAACCACGAGCACACCGTTTCGCATTTGCTCCATCAGCAAGCAATTCGCCTGCGCGCTGGTGATGCGTGAGGTGTCGGCAGGTCGCATCGCGCTCGATGCGCACCCAAGCCGTTACCTGCCATGGACCAAGGGCTTGGATGGCGCGCTCACCATTGCGCACTTGATGCAAAACAAATCCGGCCTGCGCGATCAGTGGGTGCTGGCGATGATGATGGGCGCCAAGGCCGAGCAGCCTTTCACGCTCGACGATGGCATCAATGTGAATGGCCGCGCGCCAGAAAGCATGTTCGCTCCCGGCAGTCAGAATCTGTATTGCAACGGCAATTTCGAAATACTCGGGCAGATACTGGAGAAGGTGAGCGGCGAGCCATATGGCCAACTACTCTCTCAGCACATCCTCCAGCCGCTCGGCATGCATGATTCACATCTCGCCATCGATACCGCGCAGCCCATGCCGGGCGATGCACGCGGCTATCGTTTCCACAATAAGACCTGGGAGGAAGAACAAAACGGGATCCACTGGGCCGCGTCGGCGGGCATCGTCAGCACCGTCGAGGATATGCTCAAGTGGGCCGCGCGCCTGCGCGATCCGCAGGCCGCCGGGTTGCCCTGGGTTGCGGGGATTACGCAAGCATTGCCCTTCAACGATGGCGCCGCCGCCAGCTATGCCGCGGGCATCAACCATGAGGTCAATACGCAAACCGGCCGCGCGATGCTGGCGCATTCGGGTGCGTTGCGTGGTTGGCGCTCGGTGCTGATGCACTTCGTGAAAGAAGACCTCTCGATCGTCGTCTTCATGAACCGGACCAACGGCCCCAAGCCGCGTCCGCTCGGTGCTGTCGCGCTGCAATTGGCCAAGGCCCTGGGCGTGGCGCCAGTGTGGCGCAGCCCGGGCAAGCTGCCGCCACGCGCGGTGCTGCCTGCAGCCGCCGAGGGCGCGTACGTGTCGCGCGAGCAGGGCCTGCTGATTCAATTGCGAAACCATCGCGGCCGGGCGGAGGTTTATTCGCATCTCAGTTGGTCGCCGCTGTTTCAATCTGAAGAGGCGGGCACTTTCACTACTGACGACCGGGATCTCGCCATTCGTTTTGGTACGGGACTCGGTGAAAGCGCGAAGGCGTCGCTGTGGCTATCGCTGGGTGGAGAGAATGTGCATACGAAGATGAAGCATGTCGTCGCGCCACGCGTGCCCGATGCGCCCTTCGCAGCGCGTGGCCGCTATCATTGCGCCCCGCTCGCGAGTACGCTGGAAATTGGACCGAGCGAGGGCGGCGAAGAGATTGTATTCACCGGCATCTTCGGCACCGGCACCCGCTATCCGCTCACGCGCCTCAATACGCACGTGGCCTAGTTTGACCTAATGCGCGGCGTGGATGAATCGCCACCGGGGCGCGTACTGGTGATCTTTGACGAAAAAGCGGGGCTGCTGGAGTTAAGCTGCATGCTGGCGCGGCGGATGGTGTTTCGCAGAACCTGAACTGTGCAGCGCTTTGAGATCATCGAAACCCAAGCATCCAGGCGCCTCTCAGGCCTAAAGTGCCTGAATGCAAGACAGTTACTTGCCAGCTTGATCTCGCGCGGGGTGAATGTGCCTACGCCGCTTCGCGAGATTAGCCGCTCATCTCCCGGCTAACTTCGAAGCCTGCTTTCGCTTCATTCTCTTGAGCAGCAGGCCACCCCCTACGGCCACCAGAACAATCGCCGCAATCGCGAGCAGCAACGGTAGCGGTTTATCGGTCAGGAGATTTTCGCCAACGGCAATGACGCCGACGGCGTAGATCGCCTCGGCGATACCCATGGCCGCGAAAAATCTCACGAAGGAATAGCGCACGCTACCGAACAGGTAACCGGGGATTTCGGACGG
>JANMZU010000700.1:0-6914 GCA_031383585.1 Betaproteobacteria bacterium | reverse complement strand
GGATTACTTCTACGACTTGGGCATTCGTCAAGACGAATATTGGCAGTCTTATCTGGCCCGCATGGCGCAGGCTGGGGCGAGCCGCGAATAGGAACGCGCCGTGCCCTCTGAGATCCGCGATTTTTTCGCCACTTACCGAGACGCATTCAACCGGCTCGATGGTCACGCGGTATCCGCGCATTACGACATTCCGGCGATGATTGCGCACGCGGGCGGCAACGGCGTGTTTGCCGACCTGGATGCGCTGAACGCAAACAACGTGGCACTTTGCGAACAATATGCGGCCAGCGGTTTTCTAAGTGCGGATTTTCAGGAACGTTCATACTTGCGGCAAGGCGACGATTTTTGCGTGGCCGATCTGGCGTGGGAGATTACCCGCGCCAATCAAGCGGCGCAGCGCTTCAATACCTCGTACGCCTTGCGGCGCAAGGGTGGAGCATGGAAGGTTTTTTGTGTCACCGCATATGAAGAGCGCAGAACCTGGACAGAAAATGAGTAACGCCACACATTTTGGTTTTCAGCAGGTCCCCGAGGGCGAGAAATCGGCCAAGGTGCGCGAGGTGTTCAAGTCGGTCGCACCCTCTTACGATGTCATGAATGACCTCATGTCCGGGGGCATGCATCGGCTGTGGAAGCGCTTTACCGTCGACCTGGCCAACGTGAAGCCGGGGGAGAAGGTGCTCGATGTCGCCTCCGGATCTGGCGATCTGGCGCAGGCGTTCGCGCAACGGACCGGTGCCAGCGGAGAAGTCTGGCAGACCGACATCAACGAAGCCATGCTGAAGGTGGGTCGTGATCGGCTGATCAACAAAGGGCTGACGCTGCCTGCCGCGTTGTGTGACGCCGAAAAACTGCCATTCGCCAGTGAATCATTTGACCTGGTTAGCGTCGCCTTTGGCCTGCGCAACATGACGCACAAAGATGTTGCGCTTGCGGAAATGACGCGCGTCCTGAAGCCGGGCGGACGCCTGCTGGTACTTGAATTTTCGAAAGTGCACACCAGCTTGAACAAGGTGTATGACGCCTATTCGTTCAATGTCCTGCCAATGCTGGGCAAGTTCATTGCAAAGGACGAGGCCAGTTACCGTTATCTCGCTGAATCGATCCGCATGCACCCCGACCAGGTGACCCTCAAAGGCATGATGGAAACCGCCGGGCTCAGTCGAGTGGAGTTTTTCAATCTGTCTGCTGGCGTCGTCGCAGTGCACCGTGGGGTAAAGCTGCGATGAGAAACGTTGTTTTGGCCGCCACACCGGGCATCGTCGCACCCAACGTATTCGCCAAGCAGGTCCATCGCGCTAACGGCGCGGAAGCGAAATTCACGTATAACGCAAGAGTCGATAAGAGTCTGTAGCGAATTTTGCAAACAGACCGCAATTAGCAAGGCAAGTTCGTCGCATACGAAAACCATCGTTTCACGTCGCAGTTCAAGATAAGACATTTCGGAGGTATTACCATGAAGCATCTAGTGATCTCGGTTGCATTAGCGCTATGTGGCACGCTGTTCGCCGCTGGCGACACAGAAGCCAAAGGGCGATTGGGTTCAGCTAAATCGACCGGCATGCAAAAGCAGAATATCCAGAAGGAAGCACCCAAGGCACCGGCGCAAAATGCCGTCGCGCCGGCCGGTGCCGCGGCTGCCCCCGCTGCCGCTGCACCATCAGGCATGAGCCGATGGCTGGGTCCGTTGGCAGGTCTCGCCGCAGGTGGTCTGCTGGCATCGATGTTCATGGGCGGCGGCTTTAGCGGTCTCAAGATGATGGATATTCTGCTGTTTGCGGGCCTGGCATTCGGCGCATTCATGCTGTTTCGCATGTATATGCGCAAGAAGGCCATGGAAAATGGTGGCAGTTCAGCTACGCCTATGCAGTACGCAGGAGCTGCTGCAGGCGGCGCACCCTATACTCCCACTCCGGCGCCTGCGCCCTCGCCCACACCGTTCCCGTCCGGCGGTCTCGCTGGCGGTGCCCCCGAGATCGGCAGCAAGCTGATGAATAATCCCGGTGTCGCCACTGAACCCGCGACAGAGCCCTCTGCTGCTCCCCGCATCCCGGCTGACTTTGATATCCCCGGCTTTGAGCGGCAAGCGCGCTTTGCCTTCATCCGGCTGCAAGCGGCCAACGACGCCCGCGACGTGAACGATATCCGTGATTTCACGACACCGGAAATGTACGCCGAACTATCGCTGCAGATTCAGGAGCGTGGTAGTGCACCGCAGAAGACCGAGATTGTGTCGCTCAATGTCGCCGTGCTGGAAGTCACCACTGAAGATTCGCGCGCCGTGGCCAGCGTTCGCTACACCGGCGAAATCCGCGAAGAGGTTGGCGGTCCGGTCGAAGCGTTCGACGAAATCTGGCACGTCGCCAAGCGCCTGGATGACGCTAACTCCACCTGGCTGCTTGCAGGCATTCAGCAAACCAGTTGATGTCGCACACTGCGGCACTGCATTTTCCAGTTGTTCGCTTTGTGAACCGCGTGCTGTCGGACTATCCGGCAGCACGTGAGCGTCTACGAGCGCACAAGGGAAAAGTGGTCGCAGTGAAGGTTGGCCCGGTCAATACAGTGATGCGGGTTTCCAACGGCGGCGAGTTTGAGCTGGTGGGCGACACCGCAGACGAACCGATCGGAACGGTCGCCGATGTGTCGATGACCATACCGCCCTCTCAGCTGCCTGGGTTGGCTGCCAAGGATCCTGAAGCACTCGCAAAAATCGCTTTTAGCGGCGATTCCGAATTGGCCGCGACGCTTTCGGATATTGCACGCAATGTCGAATGGGATGTTGAGGCGGATCTGAGCCGCGTGGTTGGCGATGTGGTGGCGCATCGGATGGTGGCAGCGGCGCAGCGCGCAAACGCCTGGCGGACCGAGACCGGTGAACGCCTGACTGCAAACGTGGCCGAATATTTGACCGAAGAGCGGCGTGCATTTATTTCCACACGTGAGCTTGAGGAGCTGACCCGACAAAATGAAGTGCTGCGCGACGATATTGCGCGGCTGGATGCCCGGTTGTCGAAGCTCGGGTTGAGTCGCCAGTAAGGCTTCCGCATTGCAAGTGCTCCTTTGATGCGAAGAACCAATATCCACGCGGCTTTCGGAGCCAAAGTGGCGCGAGAAGCCCGTGTATTGGCGTTGTCCGTGAAATATCTTGGTCGTCGTTTCGATGCGCCGAGTGCATGGCAGCCGAAACAGTGAACAGTGACGGACCACCGAAAAGCGTCTGGCGGCGGATCTTTCGCAGCCTTTACACGATTCCGCTCGCCATCTGGATCTTTCTGGAAGAGTGGGTATGGGATTCGATGCTGGCGTTCATGGCGTGGGTTGGCAAATTGCCGCCAGTCCATTGGGCCGAAACGCAAATATCCAGGCTTCCACCCTATGCCGCGCTGATCGCATTCGTTATTCCCGGCGCCGTGTTACTGCCGTTCAAGCTGGCCGCTTTCTGGCTGATTGCCCATGGCCATAGCGTTTATGGCCTGTGGGTATTCATTGTCGCCAAAGTCATCGGCACAGCATTTTTGGCGCGGATTTTTTCACTGACCAAACCCGCACTGCTCACGATAGGCTGGTTCAAGCGCAGCTACCTTTTCATTAGCGGCTGGAAAGAGCAGATCTACGCCTATGTGCGGGCCCTGCCAGCGTACCAGCGCTTGCGCGAGGCTGCGCGAAATCTGAGGTTACGGATAAAGGCAGCATGGCATGAGCTGCTCGGACACTAGCGAATCGCATTTCCGGCGTCTCATTGCTTGAGGCGGCTCGCCGGTAGCGCAACAGGCTAAAATCGCCGCTTCATGCGCGCATTCCGTTTCTTCAAAATCATCTCAGTTGTCTATCGCTATGGGCTCGACGAGTTTCTCGCCGGCCACGAACGCTCGCGCGTGATCGCTGGCGTGGTGCGCACGATGCTGTTCTGGCGTCACTATTCGGAGCCGCGCGCGGTACGGTTGCGATTGGCGCTAGAGGAACTGGGACCCATTTTCGTTAAATTCGGCCAGCTACTTTCTACACGTCCAGACCTGGTGCCTGCCGACATCGCCAGTGGCCTTGCAGCACTGCAGGACTCGGTACCGCCGTTCGGCACCGATGAGGTCGTCCGTACGCTCAATCGCGTATACGGCGATTCGGCGGGGCGCAGCTACGAGGATACCTTCAGCGCGTTCAATCTGACGCCGATTGCCAGCGCTTCCATTGCCCAGGTGCACTTCGCGACATTGCGATCTGGCAAGGAGGCGGGCCGTGATGTCGCGGTCAAAATCCTTCGGCCTGATATACGAGCAACAATTCAGAAAGACGTCGGGCTGCTTTATGTAGTCGCCGATCTCATCGAGCGTTCCTATGACGACGGCAAGCGCTTGCGGCCGCGTGAAGTCGTGACGGAATTCGAGAAGTCCATTTTTGACGAGCTCGACCTCATCCGCGAAGCCTCCAACGCCTCCACGCTGCGGCGCAATTTCATCGATGGCAACTTGCTTTATGTCCCCGAGGTGTATTTTGACTACTGTCACCGCGATGTGATGGTGATGGAGCGAATCGACGCCATTCCGGTCAACGACATGGCGCAGCTGGAAGCGGCCAAATTCAACCTCGCCCGGCTGGCAAGCGACGGGGTGAAAATATTCTTCACGCAGGTGTTTCGCGATGGGTTTTTTCACGCCGATATGCACCCGGGTAACATTTTCGTGGGCCGTAATGGCATCTACTCGGGTGTCGATTTCGGCATCATGGGCACGCTTTCCGACGAAGACAAAAGCTATCTGGCTCGCAATTTCGCGGCTTTCTTTCAGCGTGACTACAAGGGCGTGGCAATTGCCCACATCGAAGCCGGCTGGGTTCCCGCCGAGACCCGGGTGGACGAATTTGAAAGCGCCATCCGCTCGGTATGTGAGCCCATTTTTGACAAGCCCCTGAGCGAAATCTACTTTGGCAACGTGCTGCTGCGCCTGTTCGAGGTTTCACGTCGGTTCAAGATGGAGATCCAGCCGCAGTTGGTGCTACTCCAGAAAACGCTGCTGCAGGTAGAAGGGCTGGGCCGGCAGCTTTATCCGGAACTCGATCTGCGGCCGGTCGCACAGCCGATTCTTGAACAGTGGATGGATGAGCAGCTTGGTTGGCGCGGGCTGATCAAGCAGCTCAAGAAGGAAGGGCCGCTTTGGACGGCGACCTTGCCGCAACTCCCGCGGCTGGTGCATCGTGCGCTGGAAAACAACCCTTCTGCGCGGCTTGAGGCTATTGAAAAGGCGATTGATCGCGTTAACCGCACCCAACGCTGGCAGGCCACCGTGCTGCTGGCACTGGTGATGCTGGCGACGATGATTGCGGGCATGTATGTGTTTTTGTTGTTCGGGCTCTACGTCGGATAGGCTGCGGACTGCGTCAATCTGCTGTCGGACGATGCTGTGCGCTTTTGCCACGCCTTGTGTTTGATAAAATTCCTGAATCAGTTTTTTTGACCTATTGCCACAGTTGAGAGGGATGGCCACATGAATGCGCTGCTAGCTTTTGTCGTACTTTATCTGCTGGGAACGCTGGCCATTGGCCTCTACGCTGGTACCCGCGTCAAGACCTCGACCGACTTTGCGCTGGCTGGCAAAAGCCTGCCGCTGGCGATGATCATCACCACTACGTTCGCAACCTGGTTCGGTGCAGAAACAGTACTGGGCATCAGCGCCAAATTCGTGCAGGGTGGCTTGAACAACGTGGTCGAAGATCCGTTCGGTGCTTCGATGTGTCTGGTGTTTGTCGGCCTGTTTTTTGCCGCGCGCCTGTACCGCATGAACCTGATGACCATCGGCGACTTCTATCGCAAGCGATATGGAAAGACCGTAGAAATCCTTTGCTCTGTCACCATCATCCTCAGCTATCTCGGCTGGGTGGCGGCCCAGGTGACGGCGTTAGGCCTGGTGTTCAACATCGTCAGTAACGACGCCATCAGCGTCAATACCGGCATGATCATCGGCACACTCTCGGTGCTGGCGTATGTGATCTTCGGCGGCATGTTGGCCATTGCCTGGACTGACTTTATCCAGATGATTGTGCTGGTCGTCGGCCTTTCCATCATCGCCATCATGGCAGGCAACCTTGCCGGTGGCGCTGACAAGGTGTTTGTATTGGCGCAGACCAACGACTGGTTCAAGTTTTTCCCGGCACCGAATCTGCATGACGCGATGTTTTTCTTCGCCGCTGCGATCACCATGATGCTGGGTTCGATCCCACAACAGGATGTGTTCCAGCGCGTGATGTCGGCCAAGGACTCCAAGACGGCATCGCGCGGCGCCGTTATCGGCGGGCTCTCGTATTTGCTGTTTGCGTTTGTGCCGATGTTTATTGTGGCGTGTGCCGTATTGGCGATGCCTGAGAAAACCAAGGAGCTGCTCGCCACCGATTCGCAGCGCGTGCTGCCGACCTTTATCCTCACGCAAATGCCATTTATCGCACAGGTGTTTTTCTTTGGCGCGTTGCTCTCGGCAATCAAGTCCACGGCATCGGCGACACTGCTGGCGCCTTCCACCAGCTTCGTCGAGAACATCTACAAGAATCTGCGCGGCGGCCTGACCGACAAGCAGGAGTTGTTTGCTTTCCGCGTCACGCTGTTGATTTTTACGGCTTGCGTACTCGGTTACGCGATCGCGACCAAAGGCACACCGATTTACGAAATGGTGTCTGGTGCTTATCAGGTCACACTGGTCGGCGCATTTGTACCATTGGTCTGCGGCCTTTACTGGAAGCGGGCAACACGCAATGGCGCGATCGCTTCAGTTGTGCTGGGCATCATGTCCTGGATATTGTTCTCGGCCACCCCGCTGGGCGAATTGGTTCCCGCTCAACTGGTCGGGATTTTGATGGCCGCTCTGGGTATGGTGGTGGGCTCGCTCGCGAGCGCACCACACGAGCATCAGGCGCATCCGCATCCGTCCCAC
>JANMZU010000685.1:0-1761 GCA_031383585.1 Betaproteobacteria bacterium | reverse complement strand
CCGCCAGCCTCTTCGCGAATCGAAATACCACCCTGCGTCGCATCCCGCAATGTTTCTAGTGGCAGAGATAATCCAATAACTTGATCGTCACTAGCGGCCTTGCCGATATGCGCGAAAAGCGCGGCCCGGCGCACGATGCCGTCTTCCGCTTCTTCCGTAATAAAGCCGCGTCCCGCAGCAGCCTCGTCCAGCTTAGGTATGCTTAGCCGTACGTTTTCGAATCGCTTGAATGGCAATTCAGCGCCCGCGCTAATTCTCGGCGGCACCACCCTTGGCAGACGATTGCTGATACCTTCGGATTTCGGCACGTCGGCCATCGCCAACACGACTGAACTGCTTTTTTTAATTGCGCCCATAAGTCTACTGTCGCCGCTATGTTCTGACATCGCCCTTTCAAGCTGCGTAGGTGTAATGCCTGGAATCATGCTGGCAAATGCGCCCGCAGAATAGCGATCAGGTTCGGCAAACAACACATCAAACCCAATCACGAGAGGCTGGTAGGCGGTGAGTTTGTCGACCAGTTTGGCCATTTTTACGCGTGGCCAAGGCCATTGCCCTAGTTCATGCGCTTTCAAACTTTTCTCGTCGATTGCAACGATGATTACTGGAGCGTCAACACCTTGAAACGGAAACCACCGCTGGTAGGCATCAAATGTGGCGTGGCGCAAGGACGTAACAATCGCGTGCTCACTGGCAAATAACACCACAAACGCCGCCAGCAAAACGGCCGCGGCCAGCCGGAAGCGGTTCAGCGTGCTGGCGAAAATAGCCCTTACGTTCAGAATTCCAGCTCCAAGCCATCGTACGCCGACGACACTTTGAGCATCGGCCCATCTCGGGTCAACTCCTCAAACCGGCGCGTCTCCGTTAAGAGCCTTTCAAGCGTGGCATCGTTGTTGGCGGGTTCGTGATGGAACAACACAAGGTGCTTGGCGAGCGCCATTTGACAGAGTTCTACGCCCACGATGTTGCTGGAGTGTCCCCAATCGGCTTTCACCGAGATCGCGTCGGCCAGCGCATACATCGCGTCAAAGATCACGACATCGGCTTGGTGAAAGAAGTCGGCAAAGCGCTTTGCTTCATCTTTGTTTTCCAGCTTGTGCTCTGAGTCTGTCGAGTAGACGATAACGTTGCCGCCGACTTCAAAGCGATATCCAAATGAGTCGCCGGAGTGGAGCTGTAAGCTAGGCGTAACACTCAATCCACCCACATTGTATTTTTGCCCAGGCTTGAGATAGACAAACTCCATATCTGCTGCCATTTGGTCGAACGTCACGGGAAAACAGGGCGGCGCCTGTTGCAAGCGATATGCGTATTCAAGTGTCTCGTGGCAACCATGAATGCGGATCTTCGTGCCGGGGACATAGGCAGGTCCGAAGAATGGAAAGCCCATGATGTGGTCCCAATGTACGTGCGAGACAAATACATTGACTGTCGCAGGCCGACCTTGCTGGCGCGCCAGTACATGCGAGCCGAACGGCCGCGCACCACTGCCCATATCGCAAACGTAATACTCGTCGCCACCCAAGTCGAGCTCCACACAAGAAGAATGTCCGCCAAACGTGCTGTTGACCGAGAAATCTAACTCGTCGCGGGCGAAGGCGTAGGCGTCTTCGGATGTGTTAAACGTGCGTCCGGATGCCTTAAGCAAGGCCTGCACGATTTTGTCGCGAATGTCAGCGGACGTCAGTGCAACGGGAATGGAGCCGCGTGTACCCCAGAATCGAACGATCATGACTTAGTTCCCGTCTCTAAAGTTGC
>JANMZU010000676.1:0-8038 GCA_031383585.1 Betaproteobacteria bacterium | reverse complement strand
GATATCGGTCTTGAAATAGCCTGCCTGCTCCCATTTCGGATACCAGTACGACTCGATGGCGATCGGGTCAAAGGCTTTGGCGAGCGCTTCGGAATTGGTAGCTGACTGATCTTGACTCATGGGGCGCGGGACTCTTTGCGGGTGGTTTCGGATATTGCTTCAGGTGGTGTCCAACGCCAAATATGGCGTGCGGCACGGTGCTATTTTTCGCGCAGCTTGTCGGCCAGCGCCGCGTTGACGGCGTCGCCAATTTCATTGGCGATGTCTTGCCGCATGTCAGAAATGACATGGGTGATGGCGCTGTTGATCTGCGTGGACAGTTGTGCGGCGATGCGGTCTTCGAGTTTGGCGGCGAGGCCGTTATCAATGCGTTCCAGAACGCGCGTAAAAATATCGTTCGACAGCGCGTCGATCTCCTGATCGGACAACTGCTTTAAACGCATGGCGGTACTGACGGCAGGAAATACCTGCGAGGCAGCTGGCGCCGGCGGGGTCCAGTCAGGTGCCGCAACCAGATCGGTCAGCAGCGGCACGTTGCGGTCTTCGTTGGCCTCGCTCGTGCGGCCGTGGCGGCTTAGCAGTGCATCGACACGCCCGGCTAATTCCTGATCTTTATCCATGGGTAAGCATATCGTGAGTTTGTATCTCGAAGCCGCGTGCCTTATAAAATTTCAAGCGCTCACGCGCACTGGCACGATCATCCGGGTCGCCACTGACGATCTCCCGCAAGGCATCAAATCGGCTGAAAAACGGCGGCGGATCATCGCCGATATTGAGCAAGGAGTCGTGGTGTGGCAAGCCGCTATCGTCGGTTGCGATCACGATGGGCGTCTCGGCTGCCAGCGGATGTGCTGCCTTCACATGGGGAACAAATGAGAGCTGGGAAAAATTCCACAGCAAGCGGTCAAATTCATCTGCCAGTCTCGCCGTAGGTGCGTAGACGATCAATTTGCGCCCATCTTCATACCCGCGCTTGGCCATTTTGCAGGCGAAATGCAGTTTGCTATCGACGTTGAAGAAAAATTTTATTTCGGTCATTACGGATTTTATTCCCTCGCCCGCACTCTTAAGCGACCCTCTCCTTGTTAGGAGAGGGCATGGTGAGCGTAGTTCGCTAAATCCCTGCGCGCTTGAACAGGAAGTTAGCGAGCAGCGGCACCGGGCGACCAGTGGCGCCTTTATCAGCACCGGATTTCCAGGCAGTACCGGCGATATCCATATGCGCCCATTTGTACGATTTGGTGAAGCGCCCCAAAAAGCACGCGGCCGTTATCGAGCCACCTGCACGGCCACCGCTGATGTTTGGAATATCGGCAAAATTGCTTTTCAGCAACGCGTCGTATTCGTCACCCATCGGCAGATGCCAGGCTGCATCATTGGCCACGACACCGGCGCTCACCAATTCAGCGGCGAGCTTGTCGTCATTGGCAAAAATACCCGTGGTGATGTGGCCCAGGGCGATAACCATTGCGCCTGTCAACGTCGCTGCATCAACCACAACAGCCGGCTTGAAGCGCTCGGCATAGGTGAGCGCGTCGCACAGGATGAGGCGGCCTTCAGCGTCCGTATTCAGAATTTCAATCGTGTGACCAGCCATCGATTTCACGATGTCGCCTGGGCGGGTGGCATTGCCGCCCGGCATGTTTTCGCAGGTTGGCACCAGCATGACAACATTCAATGGAAGCTTCATCATGCCGACCGTTTTCATCGCACCCAGCATGGAGCCCGCACCCTGCATGTCGTACTTCATTTCGTCCATCTCGGCCGATGGCTTGATGGAAATGCCACCGGTATCAAAGGTAATTCCCTTGCCAACCAAGACGACTGGCGCTGCACCCTTCTTGCCGCCGTTGTGCTCGAGCACAATGAATTTCGGTGGCAGGTATGACCCCTTGGAAACGGCGAGCAGGGTATTCATGCCCAGCTTTTCCATGTCTTTTTTCTCAAGGATGGTGCACTTGAATTTGTATGCCTTGGCGAGGTCCTTGGCGGTGCTCGCCAGGTATGCTGGCGTCGCAATGTTCGGCGGCATATTCCCCAGATCCTTGGTGAGACTCATGCCTTCACCGATGGCCTTGCCGCGCTTGATGGCTACTTCCAGCGCTTTCTCGTTTACCTTGCCGTCAAAGTGCAGTGTGACGGCTTTTCCGACATTCTTGCTATCGGCTTTGCTCTTCATCTGGTTAAAGCGGTAGGCGCCTTCGATAGCCAAGACGGCGGCTTGTTCGACTTTCCAGGCGATATCGGAAATTGCATGCTTGCTGTTGAGTGCGATCGTGACGTCCGTCGCCGCGGTATTCCTCAACGCTTTGAAAGCGGCCGAGAGCGAGGCAACAAAAATCTTGTTGCTGTATTCTTTGTCGTTGCCATAGCCCACCAGCAAGACACGTTTTGCGGCGATACCGGCAACCGCCTGCAACAACAATGTGCTGCCGCATTTCCCCGTGATGTCGCCGGAAGCAACCGCAGCAAGAAGAGCCCCTTTAGATGCTTTGTCTAACGCAGTTGCCGCTGTGGAAAGTTTTTTTGAATCAAAAACGCCGACGATCACACAGTCGGTCTTCAATTTCGAGAGGTCGCCGCCTTTTATGCTAAATTCCACGAAGTTTCTCCTAGTCCGTTGGCCTGTTTCGGCATCTACTGGCGCATAGCAATAAATCGTCCTACATGCTGCGCGCAGTCAATCTGTAATTATCGCCGCTTTGGGGGTTGGTCGTCAAAGCAATCGCCCGCAATCTTGTGCCGTTGTGTGTCAGCGTGCAATCTTTCGCGTTAGCCTATCGTGACTATTTTTCATCGCAGTATTACCAGGGAATTTACCGGCATCAGCGTCGGCGTTATCGCCGTGTTGGTGTCGATCATGGTCGTACAGCAACTGGCTTTCTACTTGAAGCAGGCTTCCAGCGGCGGCATCGAGCCCGAAGCGGTCATGGCCCTGCTTGGCTTTGCCATGCTTGGTTACCTGCCAGTGTTGCTGGCGCTGGCACTGTTTATCGGCGTGCTGCTGGCGCTGTCTCGGAGCTATCGCGACAGCGAAATGCCGGTGTGGTTTTCGTCGGGGTTGTCAATTGCGGCGTGGATCAAGCCGGTGCTTGCATTCGGTCTGCCCATTGCTTTTTTGACCGGCCTGCTGAGCTTGTTTCTGACACCCTGGGCGCTTGGTCAGAGTGCTGAGTACCAAAGAATCCTGCGCAGTAAAGACGATGTCGCCCGGCTCTCACCTGGCAGCTTTATCGAGTCACGCGGGACCAATCGGGTTTTTTTTGTGGACAATACCTCGGTTGAATCCGGGAAACTGAACAACATTTTTGTCGTGCAGTACAACGCCCAAGGCCGCCCGGGTATCGTCGTTGCCGAATCGGCGTTCCAGAAAACCGAAGCCAATGGCGACAAATTTGTCGTGCTCAAAAACGGCCGTGATTACGAAGGTACGCCAGGCAAACTCGATTTCCGCATCATCGAATTTGATACCCAGAAGATTCGCGTCGAAACCCAAGAGCTCAAGGCAGAGACACCAAACTCAAAGCAAACGCCGACCTGGGTGCTGGCAACGCAACCGAACGCCGAACGGCTGGCCGAATTGCATTGGCGCGTTGCATTGCCGATCGCGGCATTGGTGCTTGCCCTGATGGCCGTGCCGCTATCGTTCGTCAATCCACGATCTGGTACTTCGGTTAATCTGTTCATGGCGATCCTCATTTTTTACCTGTACTACAGCCTGCTGTCGTTATTTCAGACCTGGACAGGACAGGGAAAGCTATCGCCCTGGATTGGTCTATGGCCGGTCCATATCGGCATGATCGCAACGCTGCTGGTACTGTTTTCACGGCAGCTCTTCTCGTTCAGGTGGCTGGTGTTTGCGCGCAAGTGACGGCCGTCTGCGGGAACTGAAAGTCCCGTGCTGGCGGGGCTCGCGGCGCACTTTTGGTCCGAAAGGCGCGCCAGTGCTTGACCTTGGTGTTCAGCGCCAAGATTTGACAAGTCAGCGCATATAATCTGTTCATGACAAAAACCTTCACAATCATTCCGGGAAAGCTCACGCTCAGCCAATTGCGCTTCGTTCGCGATGGACACGTGGCCTTCGAGTTGCCGTCTGCCTGCTGGGGCGAAATCCACGCTGGCGCACAGACGGTCGAGCGCATCGTCGCCAAAGGTGCGCCGGCCTATGGCATCAACACCGGTTTTGGCAAGCTGGCGAACACGCACATCCATGCCGATCAACTGGAAGCGCTGCAACGCAATCTCGTACTCTCACATAGCGCGGGTGTGGGCGCACCGCTGCCAGATGTGGTGGTGCGTTTGATCTTGTTGCTCAAGATCGCCAGCCTCGCGCGGGCACGATCAGGCGTGAGGCCGTTGATCGTTGAGGCGCTGTTAAGGCTGCTGAATGCAGGCGTTTACCCGCTCATTCCCGCCAAGGGTTCGGTTGGCGCATCAGGAGATCTGGCGCCACTTGCGCACATGTCTGCCTTGCTGCTTGGAATGGGCGAAGCGAATTTTGGCGGCAAGCGCCTGCCGGCGTTGGATGCGTTGATTGCGGCAGGGCTGTCACCGATCACGCTCGCACCCAAAGAGGGACTGGCATTGCTTAACGGCACCCAGGTGTCGACTGCACTTGCTCTTCACGGCCTGTTCCAGATCGAAAATGCCTTTGCCGCCGCGATGGTGGCCGGCGCCATGAGCGTGGACGCGGCGATGGGCAGCGATACACCGTTCGATGCGCGGATTCACCAGTTGCGTGGCCAGCCCGGCCAGATCCGCACCGGCGAAATATACCGCGAGTTGTTGAAGGGTAGCCAGATACGCGACTCACATTTGGTCGACGATGAAAAGGTGCAGGATCCATATTCGCTGCGCTGCCAGCCACAGGTGATGGGCGCCTGTCTGGACGTGATGCTTAGTGCGGCGCGTACGCTTGAAATCGAAGCCAACGGGGTAACCGATAATCCGCTGGTGTTCCCCGACACCGGCGACGTACTGTCCGGTGGCAATTTTCACGCCGAGCCGGTCGCAATGGCGGCCGATCAGCTGGCGATCGCGGTCGCTGAAATCGGCGCGCTTTCCGAGCGGCGCATGGCGCTGCTGGTTGATCCCGGTCTGTCGGGACTGCCGCCGTTTCTGGTCAAAGACAGCGGATTGAATTCGGGTTACATGATGGCGCAGGTCACGGCGGCGGCGTTGGCGTCGGAGAACAAATCGATGGCGCACCCGGCCTCAGTGGATTCACTGCCTACATCTGCTAATCAGGAAGATCACGTCAGCATGGCGACGTTTGCGGCGAGACGATTGGGTGAAATGGCCGAGAACACGGCCGGCATTGTCGCCATTGAATTGCTTGCCGCCTCGCAAGGCATCGATCTGCGCGCGCCACTGATGACTTCTCCGGCCTTGCAGCGTGCCCACCTGCTGGTGCGCGCGAAGGTTCCGCATTACGATCACGATCGGTTGCTTAGTCCCGATATCGAAGCAGCGACGGCGCTGATTCGGCACGGTGTATTCAACGATATGGTCGGCGGCCTGCTGTGTTCGTCTGATCGATGACCGGACGCAGTCTATTCGCCAAACAGGCCTTGCTTGCCGACGGCTGGCATCGCAATGTGCTGATCGAAACCGCAAGCGGCCTGATCACCAGGGTAACTTCTGAATCAGTGTCGGGTGGCGCAGAGATCGCCAGCGGCGCCGTCATTCCCGGTATGCCCAATCTGCATTCGCACGCATTCCAGCGCGCCATGGCTGGTCTCACTGAGCGTTCGGGTCCGAGCGGCGACAACTTCTGGTCCTGGCGGGAGCAGATGTACAGGTTTCTGGAACGGATTACACCGGAAGACAGCGAGGTGATCGCCACCCAGCTCTATATCGAGATGCTCAAGTCAGGCTACACCAGCGTTGCCGAGTTCCATTACCTTCATCGTGACGAACGTGGCAACCCCTACGCCAATCCCGCCGAAATGGCCGAGCGCGTCATAGCCGCCGCCGTGACCGCAGGGATCGGCCTGACGATGTTGCCGGTGTTTTATGCGCATGCGACGTTCGGCGGGACGGCGCCCAATCCAGGGCAAAAGCGATTTATCCACGATGTGGATACATTCAATACCTTGGTCGATGGCATCTTCAAACATCAAGGCTCCATTCGCCGGGCCGGCATTGCGCCGCACTCCCTGCGTGCCGTCACGCCGCAGGAATTGAAATCAATCGTCGCGCATCTCGATTCGCACGACCGGCATGCGCCGATTCACATTCACGCCGCCGAGCAGTTGAAAGAGGTCGACGACTGCCTGTCGTGGAGTCATCAGCGCCCGGTTGGATGGCTGCTGAACAACGCAAGCATCGATTCCCGATGGTGCCTGGTGCATGCCACCCACTTGAACGATGATGAAACTTTTCGCCTCGCCGAAAGCGGCGCCGTGGCGGGCCTGTGCCCGAGTACGGAAGCGAACCTCGGCGACGGCATCTTCAATGCACCAGATTATTTTCTGCAAGAAGGAAGCTGGGGAATCGGCGGCGACAGTCACGTCGGTGTCGATCCATTCCGCGAGCTGGCGATCGTCGAATATGCACAGCGGCTAAAGGGCGCACGCCGCAATATTCTGCACTCGCCGGGCCTCGACTCCATCGGCGGTGGCCTATATCGGCAGGCGCTGGCGGGCGGCGCGCGGGCGCTTGGCCAGAACGTGGGAGTGATTGCCGCGAACTGCCGCGCCGATCTCGTGGTGTTGAATAGCGATGACGTGGCACTGGCCGAACACACGGGTGACACCTTGCTCGATGCCGCCATCTTTGGACCGACCCGGCAACCGGTGCGCGATGTGATGATCGCTGGAGCGTGGGTGGTGCGGGACGGCCATCACGCTGAAGAGGGCAACGCTTTCACGCGCTATCGGGCGACATTGCGACGCTTACTCAGCTGAAAATCGAAACCGTTAGTCGCCCAACTACTTCGTCAATGTCGCGCCCCGTGTTTGATCAGCTTTGGACCAATGCGCGCATCGCGACGATGTGTGGTGAAGGTTTGGGGCTTATTGAGTGTGGCGCAATCGCCTCCCAAAACGACCGCATTACCTGGGTCGGTAACGCAGCCGATGCGCCGATCGCGGATGCGAAAGTCGTTCATGATTGCGCTGGTGCGCTGATGACGCCCGGATTGATCGACTGCCACACGCATCTCGTTTTTGCTGGAAATCGCGCGCAGGAATTTGAAATGCGCCTGCAGGGCGCAAGCTACGCAGACATCGCAAAAGCTGGCGGTGGCATTGCCTCCACGGTGCGTGCGGTGCGGGTAGCCACCGAAGCTGAACTGTTGCAACAAAGCGAGCGCCGTCTGTGCGTGCTGATGGGCGAGGGCGTCACCACGATTGAAATCAAGTCCGGCTATGGGCTTGATCTCGAGTCAGAGCTGAAAATGTTACGAGTCGCGCGCGAGTTGGGGCGTCGCAATGGCGTCAGTGTCGTGACCACTTTTCTAGGCTTGCATGCGCTGCCGCCTGCGTTTGCGGGGCGGGCTGACGATTACGTCGATATCGTATGCCAGCAAATGCTGCCTGTCATCGTCGGTGAACAACTTGCTGATGCCGTCGATGCGTTTTGTGATGAGATCGGTTTCACACGCGCTCAGACGCAACGTTTTTTTGAGGCAGCGCATCGACTGGGCGCTCCCGTGAAGTTGCACGCTGAGCAGCTGTCCAATCAGCACGGCGCGGCACTGGCGGCGGAATTCAACGCATTGTCCGCAGACCATCTGGAGCACCTCGATGGCGCCGGCGTGGACGAAATGGCCAAGGCTGGGACGGTTGCCGTGCTATTGCCAGGTGCTTTCTATGTGCTGCGCGAAACCAGGCTCCCGCCGGTCGATGCGTTGCGCAATGCCGGAGTACCAATTGCGGTGGCGAGTGATCTCAATCCGGGCACGTCGCCAATTGTCTCGCTGCAAGCGAATATGCATCTTGCCTGCACACTCTTTAGATTGACGCCGATGGAAGTGTTGCGCGGGGTGACCGTGAATGCGGCATGTGCTTTGGGCCTGCAGCACGACCGTGGGTCG
>JANMZU010000662.1:0-7424 GCA_031383585.1 Betaproteobacteria bacterium | reverse complement strand
GGGGCGGCGCTGGTGATGGTTGGGGCAGCCGTGGCGGCGGCAATGGCAATGGTGACGCTCTGGGTGGCGTTGGGCAGGGTACCGTTGGCGGCTTGAACGGTAAATGTGAACGAGCCTACCGCCGTTGGTGTGCCACTCAGGATGCCGCTAGACGCATTGAGTGTGAGCCCTGTTGGCAATGTTCCGATTGTAACGGACCATGTGATAGGTGTGGTTCCCGTCGCCGTGAAGGTCCGACTGTAAGCCGTACCCACGGTGCCGTTTGGCGGTACTGCGCTGGTGATGGTCGGCGCGAGTGTGGCGGCAGCGATGACGATGGTGACAGCTTGCGTCGCGTTGGGCAGCGTGCCGTTGGCCGCCTGCACGGTAAATGCGAATGAACCCGCCGCCGTCGGCGTGCCACTAAGGATGCCGCTGGTCGGACTGAGCGTTAGCCCGGTCGGCAAGGTGCCGGTGCCGACACTCCAGGCAATGGGGGTCGACCCGCTGGCCGTAAAAGTGTGGCTATATGCGGTCCCGGTCGTGCCCGCCGCTGGCGTGACGCTGGTGATGGTCGGGGCGAGCGTGGCGGCAGCGATAACGATGGTGACGCTTTGGGTCGCATTGGGCAGGGTGCCATTAGCAGCTTGAATATTGAAGGTGAATGATCCTGCGACCGTCGGTGTGCCACCCAGGATGCCTGTCGAGCCATTGAGCGTGAGGCCAGTCGGCGGTGAACCGGTAGCGATACTCCAGTTGATCGGTGTGGTTCCCGTAGCGATGAAATTGTGGCTGTATGCAGTGCCAACCGTGCCGGCCGGTGGCGCGGTGCCAACAATGGTGGGGGCAACTGGGGCAGCGGCGATGGTTATGCTGAGCCCTTGCGTTCCTGTGCCCGCCACATTGGTAGCACTGATGGTTGCGGCAAAGGTACCAGCAACCGTGGGCGTGCCAGATATCAAACCGGTAATGGTATTAGGGGTGAGCCCTGGCGGCAAACCGGTCGCGTTGAAACTGGTTGGCGTATTCGCTGCCGTGATGCTGTAGGAGAAGGCGCTACCGACGACGCCAGTTGCTGTTGCCAGACTGGTAATGACAGGCGTGACCGGCGCGGCAGTGACCGTGATATTGAATGGCGTGGCGTTGCTGCTACCAGCCGGCGTGACGATCAAGCCTGCTGAAATGGTGCCGGAATAAACCGCCGCGACGCTGCTGGTGATGGTGACGCTGAACGTGCAGGAACCGCTGGCGGGGATGGTAAAGCCGGTGCTGGTCGCCGACAGCGCTGCGCCCGGTGTCGCCGTCGGCGTCGCGCCCACGCACGTCGAACTGGCGCTCGGTGCTGGCGCATTCACCAGGCCGGGTAGATAGTTGAACGTGAACGCGCTGGCGGTCAATGACACCGCATTTGGATTGCTGATTGTCAATGTTCCGACCGATGTACCACCGGCGACAATACTGGTGGGGGCGACAGCGAAGCTGATTGTCGGTGCAAGACCACCGATTGCCGTCAACGACACAACAGTTGCGGCGGCGGTGTTGGCGATGATATCGAATTGCGCATTACGCGCGCCTGAACCAAGTGCCGTGAACCCGATGGTAACGGTGCACGTACCCAAAGGCGCGATGATGTTGCCGATACAGGTGTCGCTGATCGAGTAGTCGCTCTGCGATGGCCCAGACAGCGGAATACTGGTGACGGCAAGGTTATTTGCGCCGGTGTTGGTTACGGTAACCGTCTGGCTCGACGCGGTCTGGCCCACAGGAACGATGCCGAAATTGAGCCCGCCGGGAACGACACTGACAGTGGTCAGTGGCGCGGCCGAAGTGGTACCAGACAGTGGATTGATAAACGTCGACTGAACGCCGCCTGCAAGAACCACAAACGTCGCACTACCGGTCGATGTCGTCGCAGTCGGCAACGTAAATGTCACGGTCACGCTGCACGTACCCAGTGACGCAATCATCATGCCGCTACAGGTATCAGCCGTCTTCGTGAAACCGGTACCGGCGACCGTGGCGCTGGTAAACGACAGCACTGCACCGGAAATATTGGTGAGCGTCACCGTCTGGGAACCGTTAACCGTCGCTGGCGTCACAAATGGGACGAGCGTAGGTGCACCACTAATCGGCGTCAGATAGAGATCGCTGAATTCGGAGGTATCACCGGGAACATCCCGGCGCAACGTAACCGATATATTTTTGTGGATGCCCGCTGCACTAGCCGCGAATGGAAAGGTACCGCCGCCAGTCGGGTTGACGAGGTGGGTGTTGTAAAAAAACTCGCCTGAGGGTACAGATGGCGTAACTGGATTTTCAAAAAACTCCAGCTTGTGTAATGTGTTGTCGAGGGCAACGTAGGTACCGGAAACGCTGGTGCTGTTAGCGTTATTATCGATCGTCACGCTGGAAATGACCGGCTTCTGGATACCAGCATTGCCTGAATTGGTAATACCCTTGTTTGTGTTGAACAGGATTCTGTTTTGTGAAATTTTGACGGCATTCACACCCGCGCCCACCGTGACGCCGCTGCCCGCATGGCCGTGAATACGATTGGCCTGCACCGAAGAGTTATTGCCGCCACCGGCAAAATCGATCCCTTCGCCGCCGGACGATCCGGCCCCGCCGTTGCGCTGTCCGCCGATCATGTTGCCGTTGATCGAAACCGCCGTCGCGCCGCTTTGGACTTGAATGCCGGCGACGCCATTGGCGGTAATCAAGTTGACACCTGCTGGTGTGCCGTCGCCGATCTGCGTGCCATTTCCGGTCGTGACCAAGATACCGGCAAAGCTGTTGCCGAAAGCCGTCGCGCCACCTGGATCGGTGCCGATGTAATTGCCAGTGATGATGGCACTGTTACCCGTCACACGGATGCCGTCGAAACCAAATGAACGAATCGCAAGGCCTTTGACAGTGACGTTATTGGCGGCGATATCGAGGCCTTTGGCACCACCGACCGATGTACCGTTGAGGATGATCTGCAGATTGGCAAGATTGTTAAGGACGCTACCACCTGAATTGGTCGCCGAGCCGCTTTGCGAGTAGCCATCGATGGTCAAGCCGCTGCAAGTGATCTGCGGGAGCTGCGATAGCGGAAATATGCTGTATGGACCACCACCCGTGAGGTTGAAGGTGATGGTCGGCGGCCCGACACAATTGGCATTGGCGAAAGTGATCGCTGCGCGCAGGGAACATAGGCCTGCATCCGCTGTATTGGTCACCTCGGTATTGCCGCAGACGCCTGGCGTGAACAAGACCGCCGGTGAAAACTCCGACATATTTCCTGCTTTTGGCCCGCTAGTTGCTCTCGCAGCCATGGTTATGCCCATCCCGGCGGTCAATCCTGCCAGACTGAAGGTGCCAGTGGCGATTCCACCACCGCTGGTAGTCACCGCTGTGCTGGCGACTAGCAAATTGCATTGGGATCCGCCGCCAGGATTTCGACAAAAAATCACATCGAAATTAGAGCTGGCACTGCTCGTGAGTTGGTAGCTGACGTCGGCCGTCGTCCCGGAGGTCGGCGTGACGCTGGTAATAATGGGGAAATTGAGTAGCAGATTGCCGCCCGTGGCTTCCGAGTCGGTGGGGTCGTTTGCTGTTAGTCCATCGTCGTTCAAATCAACGGCAATCCCGTTAGCGAAAAATTTGTTGCCATTGGAATAGATCACGCCAGATGCGGTTGGCCCAACCACGAGACCCTTTGTGTTGTTAGCAATGACATTGTTGGCTAGCGATGCACCGTTGACCCCCGCAATTTCCACCCCTTTTGTATTTAGCCCGGCTGCTGCCGCGGCGCCCAGACCAATGAAGTTGTTCCTAATCTGAGGTGGCGAGCCGCCGGTGTAGACCGAACGCACGCCAGCGCCAGCAATGGAGGTGTGTACGACAATATTGCGTCCTGAGGGGACGGCGTCATCGCCAATCAAAACGCCGTCACCGCCCTCATGCGAAATACCGATGTCACCCTGAAAAAAATAATTTCCATAGATGGCAGCATTGTTAGCGACAATTCGAACCGCCTTGGGCCAATTGGTAAAGTTGATGCCCTTGACAAGCGTATTGACTGCTGGGGTGTCGATGTTCAACCCGGCGCACCCCGAACAGGAGGCGCCATCAAGCGACACGTTCAGCACCGCATTCCAGTCGGACGGGAGGGTATTGGCTGCCGAACCCGGCTGCGAGTAACCATCGATAACTGTACCGGGGCAGGAGACTGGAGGCAGTGGGGCACCAATGGAAATGGGCATCGGAGCAGCAATATTAAAATTGATCGTAAACGGCGGAAAACCGCCATAGCAACTCGTTGCTGCATATTGCAACACTTGGCGCAATGACCCCGACACCGCGTTACCGCCTGCGTCGCTGTCGTTTGTCACCATTAATGTGGTAGCGGCGTACGTGGGGTTCATCGACGTGAGCAGACTTGCGCACAAGCCAAGCGAGACCACTGCAGAAACGGCGCGCAGCAGCCCCCCGCGCAACATTGCGGTACGCGGCGCCAGCTTCGCGGCAACTTGGGAGCGGGTCGATTCGCTTTCTAAATGCGCCTCCCCGCTGGACGGTGAGAGAAGTTGCGTCATTGAGGCCCTTGATAGGAATTGATTCAACATGTGCTACCCCACTGCCGTTAATCTAGATTGGGTGAAATTAAGCTCTGCCCGCTGCTCACAAATGTGTACTGCTTGCTCAAGCGCCCCTAGGGCAGTCGAGTGTTCATGTCGCTTGACAAATTCCTGTGCCGCGTCGCGATAGGAAGGTTTATCCAATAACTCATCAATACGACGTTGATACTTCGGATATAGCTCTGTTGGCAATACCTTGATTGCGGCGCCAACACTGACTGCCAGATCAGCAATAACGCTTTGCTCCCCATGTGTCGGCAATAACAGCAGCGGCACTCCGGCCAGCAGACACTGCAATGTCAAGTTGTGGCCCGCGTTGGAGATGATCAGCTTTGCCGATAGCAATACTTGGCGAATATCGACGGCACTGGCGGCAAAATGGAGCATCGCGCCGTACTTTGCCTCCAATTTCGTTTTCTGTGTTGGCGTCAGATTCGGCATGTAAATCAGCGAGGGTCGCGGGCGCTTTGCCAGCACGCTGAACAAATTGTCGATGGCCTGACTGTATCGGAGGTAAACAAAAATCTCATGGCGGCCGCCCGGTTCGGGAGCGTTTTCCGCCTTGCCAGGTGCAACAGATAGTAAAGAGCCGATGTAGGTGGCCTCTGGACCGCGATGTGTACGAAAGTAGTCCAGCTCAGGCAGGGTGCACAACAGCGTCGGCAAAGCGGCATACATATCCTGTGCAAACTGTCGCTTTACAAACCCGTGCTTCAACAATACGGAATTGACAGTTTGACGCGCACGATCTTCACTGGCCGCGATGCGCTGCTCGATTCCCGGCTGCCACGGCCGGATAAGCGGCGCAGGATCTGTGGCAATTGGACAATCAAAACCTGACCCGATCGCGACATCCGGGATCGACAGGCACTGGGCCGCGAGATGTGCCGTCGGTGCGTGACTGCCAATCACGAGATCTGGCTTCCAAAGCCGCAGTAATGCCAGCCACGAGGAGAACATGCCATCAAAAATCGGCTCGTAGCCATAGCCATGCTGCAGTAATAACTCGGTGGCGTTAAAAGAACTTTCGTCCATCTCCGGAAAAATGCCAAGGCAAACGGGAGCCTGGAAAAGTGTTGCGCCGCTTGCTTGCACGCGAGCACCTACCTCAGCCGTATTGCGTGCCGCCACGGCGACATCCCATCCGCGAGTTCGCAAGGCCTCAATGAGGGAGAGATAGGGAACAACGTGGCCGCTGCCCTCGCCAACCTCCCAGCAAAAAAGCATTCTGCTCATTCCGGTGAACCTCTACATTGACGCAGCACTTTCGGCAATGAAAACTCTCTCCTGAACAACCTCGTCTGCGGTGCCCAAACCGGGTCAACGGACGCGACTGAACTATCAACAGGCTCTAAAAGTTTGAAGCTCCGCCACCGGCGCGGCCTCTGGCAGGATTTAGCTCAGCAAGCCGCGCCAGTACTTGTGTTTGTTCGGATGTGTGCAAAGTCTAGTTTCCACAGCTCGTCAGAAAGAACTTGCTCTGTGCCTGGCTAAACCATCTGCAGCCGGTACCTGAGAGCTGAATTTTGTCAGGACTGGTAGCCGCATTTGTTGTCAGAACGAGTTCGCCAAATCGCGCGCCCTGCCCAAGTGGCGTGAACAGCACATTGATCGTGCAGGCAGCCAACGGGGCCAGACTGGTTCCGCAATCATTGGTCTGCACAAAGTCACCCCCAGCCACAATACTCGCGAACGTTAGCGCCTGCCCGCCGGTATTGGTAATTCTGACGATTTGATTGGCCGTCGCGCCACCAAAGATGGCATCACCAAAGCCGATAGTGGTTGCCGTCAGCGTAGCCACTGAACGAGGCCCGAGTATGCCGTTACCCGATAGCGGTACCGCATTCACCGTCGCCACATTCTGGGCGTTGCTGGTGATGCTCACCTGTGCGGTACTGGCGCCGGTCGCGGTGGGTGCATAGGATACGCTGAGCGTGCAACTGCCCGCTGACGCGATGCTGGCGCAGCCGCTCTGACCGGTCAGCGTGAATTTGTCCGCATTGGCACCGGTGAGTGTGATAGCGCTGGTGGTGAGCGTCGCGGTGCCGGTATTGCTGAGCGTCAGCAATTTTGGTGCGCTGGTGGTGTTGATGATCTGGTCGCCAAAGGCCAAGGCGCCGCTGGTGGCAATGACGGCAACGGGAACTGGCGTGCCGGTGCCCCTCAGGGCGACTGTGTGTGGACTGCCGGCGGCATTATCAGTAATGAGGATTTGTGCGTTTACTGCACCCGTACCCAGTGGGCCGAATACGACCGCGATCTGGCAACTGCTGCCCGGCGCCAGCGAACTGCCGCAATCCCCCGGCGACGCATTGGCACCCAAGACCACACGACTGAACGAGGCCCCTACGGTGATGCTGTCGAAATTCAGGTTGGCAAAGCCGGTATTGGTGATCGTCACGTTTTGCGCGGCGCTAGTGGTGTTGATTGTCCGCGCGGCAAAGGTCAGCGACGTCGGCGTGATATCAATCCCTGGCACCGGAACGGAAGTACCGGTTCCGGACAACAAGATCGAGTGTGGCGAACCCGGTGCATTACTGGTTACCGTAATCGAGCCGGTGATGGCACTCACCGTGAGCGGGGTGAACGTAATATTGATCGGACATACGCCGCCCGCCGGGATCAGTGTCGTGGAAACACAGGTGCTGCTAAAGCCGAAGTTGCCGTTGCCGGTGATGCCACTGACGAGCAGGCTGCCGGTGCCGCTATTGGTGAGTACGACGGTCGTTGCGGGGCTGGTGGTGTTGATGGTGCGGGAGCCGAAATTGATGCTCGGTGGCGTCAGCGTCACGGCCGGTGTCGGTGCCGCCGTGACGGTGAGCG
>JANMZU010000597.1:0-2274 GCA_031383585.1 Betaproteobacteria bacterium | reverse complement strand
AGCAGCGCTACTGAGGCTTGCAGTACTTGGGTCAACCAAGGGCGGCTGACATCAATGCCAGCATCAACCAAACGCTGGTGCTGACGATAGAGCGGCAGATGGAAGGCAAACTTGTCGATCATCATGCCGACGATGAAGCTGACATCGGCGCGGCTGCCATCGATCACGCCAACCGGGGCGGCGGGACAAGACAGCACTTGCGTGTCGCGCCGCTTGATGACTGGCCGCACATATTTGAGGATCACGTAGCTGCCAGGGCGTTGTGCCAGACGGTAGCTGATCTTCTCGCTGATGACCTCGTATTCGTCCGTGCCTAAGCCGACGAGGTCCGGGTTGGGGATGTTGATGGTCTCGACCGGCACCTTCTTCTCATCGAAGAACAGGCTCGATTCATCGGCGCTGTCGGTGGGCTGTTTCGGTTTGGACGCGCGCTCATGGCTGGCGATGAGCGTTTTCTTGGCAGGCGGCACGACATCAGGGATGGCGGCAAACGATTCGCCCAGCGTTCCCTGCACGCCATCGGTCTCCGGCAGGCGGCGCTCGCTCTTCTGGCCGAATATCTGCCGCTGGAACCATGCCACTTGGCGACGCAGGTTGACGATCTCGTGTTCTTGTTTGCTGACCAGTTCGATCAATTCGGCGGGTGCCAAGGTCTTCATTTCGCGCTCGGATTTGGCGACGAAATCGGCAGTGGAATGAGTCGCAAATGACATGCATTTATTATAGCGCGGACGACGTTTCTATTGGGTGTTTTTACCTATGAAACGGCATCTTTTTGATAGCGTTTCCTGACCCGTTTTGGCTCGATACCTTCGAGCAATAATTTCAACCCCGTCCAGTCCATTTCGTGGGTCGTGACGCTATCCCATTTGCCGATCAGCCGCCCCTGTTCGAGCCGCTTGGACCAGACGCATAGTCCGGTCCGATCAAAGTACAGGACCTTGATCTGGGTGGCGCGGCGATTGATGAACACGAACAGATGACCCGACAGGGGATCCTGTTGCAGGCGGTGACGCGTCAGGGCATAGAGCCCATCGAAGGACAAACGCATGCTGACCGGTTCACCGTAAAGAAAGACACGTACTTGTCCTTCCGGGAAGAACATGGTCAGTGCCTCGCGATGTGCAGCACCATGCCGCCACCCAGGTCGAGGCGTATGTTGATTGCAGCAGGTTCGTGGTGGGCGACATGGGTGTCGATTGCGGCGGTTGTGCTGATTGCACGATGACTCATCGATCCGAGGTCAATGAATGGCGAAGCCGCAGCCACCGGTACCGCGCGCGGTGCTGTCAGGGCTTTGCCCTGGCTGTTTCGAAGGCGGGTCCGCCATCCATAGAACGATGCCACCGACACCGCTTCGTCCCGACAAAATGCCTCGACCGTTTGCTTAGCCGCAGCAAAGCGCGCTAGCCGATTCCGCCATGCCGTTTCCCGCTGCGCTCCAACTAACCCTGATGCTCGTTTGCTCATTTGCCTCTCCGTGTTGTTGAACGTGAGGGCATTGTGCCGAGACTATCAGTCGGTGACTATGACGCCGTGGGGTTAACGGTTACGTTCAAACTTGGATTAGCAGTCACTCGAAATCAGGGTATTGCACCCGATACCGCTGGAATATATGTCAATACATGGGCACCAATGGCTAGTGGCTACAAACTTACGCCGAGCTTGCGCGCTACTTGCGCGAGGTAGTCAATGGCTGCCAACTCAGCCGCGTTATGTCGACTAATTGGTATCTCCAACTGGTCCCGCATACGGCGATAAATCGCGACTGCCATTCCAAGTGAATGAATCAGCGATTGTGAATCCAGCGCCGCTACCGTTTGTTCAAGTTCGCGCGCCAGTTGAGGGGCAATCTGCTCGACTCTGCGTACGCCTGACGGGCGCTGGCCCAACTGGCTCAGCCCCAAAGGCGCCAATACGGTTGTTCGCAAGAACGATAGAAACTCACTCGCCTCGAGGTTCTCTCCTCGCCCAATTTTCGCTGCCGCGTAGTGGATCCAAACCCAGAATCGGTCTTCGATCCATTGTGGAGCGGGTGTTGGATATCGCGCTTCGCTGATACGCAAAACGCTTGAGAGGGCCGTCTCGCGCTCCCACAGGACAACAGGTTCGTCCACACGGTTGGCGGCGTCTTGAACCTTGACGAACTTGAGGTCGACATGCAGCGCCGGCGGGCCAAAAAGGCAGATCAAGAGTCTTGGGTCACCAACGTGCTCCCCAGTAAATGACACCAGGAGCGGTGCGATCTCCGCAGCGATGCGGTGCGCGCCGTTC
>JANMZU010000565.1:0-5678 GCA_031383585.1 Betaproteobacteria bacterium | reverse complement strand
CCCCCCGCCCAACCGGCGGGCGGCCCGGCCGGGCGGCGGGCCGCCCTTCGGGTTGAACGGAGAAGCAAAATGGCAGCGTCGGACGGCCTTGCCGGGGGGCGCTGCCCCGCCTAAGGATTCCATCGAAGTATTACTTCGATGGGGACCCTTGCGGCCGCCCTCCTTGCCATTTTGCTTCTCCGTTCAATGACGGGGCATGGAATTAACAGGTCCTGAGCCTAGCGAGAGGTCTACTGAGCGAGACTGGTCACTGTCAGTCTGCCTACTGCATTTGGACCAACATGCTGCGGGCGCGGCTGATCCGTTCCAGTGGCGGCCAAGCGCACAAACCAGCTTCCAGCACACCCGCAAGTTCGCCAAGCTCGCCTTCGCCGAACATGCCGGCGCTACCCGCGAGCTTGTGAAGCTGGTCGATAACGGCCACCAGCTCCTGTTCGGACGGATGATCGGTAACTGTCAGCGCTGCCACGCTGGCTAAGGCTGCATTGCGCCGCAGAACATATCGTTCCTGAAGAGAGGGGAGAGACGCGGCTGGTGTCGGCGCCGCGCTGGAGTGGAGCGCGGAGGTGGCAGTATCGTGGCGGCACCAACGGGCCAGGACGACCTTCAGTTGCTCGATCGATACCGGCTTGGCCAAATGCGCCTGCATGCCTGCTGCAAGACAGGATTGAATATCATCATGATAAGCGTTGGCGCTCAACGCCACGATCGGCAGCGCGGCCGGGGCGAACCCTTCCGCTCGGATGACGGCGGTCGCCGTCATCCCGTCCATCACCGGCATCTGCATGTCCATCAAGACGAGATGATAAGGCGTTTCATTTTCGGCCGCCTGCCTTACGAATTCAACCGCCTCCGCACCATTAGTCGCGAGATCGACGCGGACACCAAGCTTTGTTAGCAGGTCGAACATGAATTCCTGATTGATGTCATGATCCTCGACCAAAAGAACGCTATAGGATGGCCTTGGTGCGCATGGTTCCGTTTTGGCGAAGCCGACTGCTCGGTCCACGACGGACGGCCTTTGGGTGGCGGGTGCCGAGATTGTAATCCGAAAGACGCTGCCGAGACCTTCCTGGCTCTCAACGCTGATGGATCCCCCCATCAATTTCACAAGCTTTTTGCTAATGGAAAGACCGAGGCCCGTCCCGCCAAACGTGTCCGCCGTTGCGGCGGTCGCCTGCGTGAAATCTTCGAATATCGCCAGCAAACGTTCGGCAGGAATGCCGATTCCCGTGTCGGCAATTTCCAGCACCAGCGTGTCCGATGCCTTGGCCAGCGTGCTGACATGTAAAGTCACTGCGCCCTGTGTCGTAAATTTTAAAGCATTTCCAATAACATTGATCAGTACTTGTCGAATTCTCAAGCTGTCACCGAGCACGTAAGGCGGTACATCGTCATCAATGAGCATGGAAAGCTCTATGCCCTTTTCGGCGGCCAAAGGCTTCATAAGGTAAATCGGGCCATTCAACACGTGGGCCAGATCTATGGGTTCGACTGCAACGGTCATCTGCCCAGCTTCGACTTTCGAAAGGTCCAAGATGTCATTAAGGAGGCGCATCATGGCCCTACCTGATTCCGCGACGAGGCTGGCCTGCCTGTGTTGCTTGCTGGTAAGCTCGCTCGCGAGCAGAAGCTCGGTAAAGCCAATTACCGCATTCATGGGGGTGCGGATCTCATGGCTCATATTGGCCAGAAATTGCGACTTGGACTGGACCGCGACTTCCGCTTGAATACGCGCGCGATCACGCCCCGCAAGCGCGGCAGCGACGGTGAAACCAATAACGCAGTTCGCAAAGATGAATAGCTGAAGGATCTGGAGTTGCTCAATCAAGCCACCCTTTACCAGTATCAGTGGCCCACTCCCATGTAAGGTGAACATGGTCGCGATTACGGTGATTAACGCAATGCTGACTACGATACCAATCGCACCAAACAAAAAACCGCAGATTAAAACCAGTGGGCTGACCAAAAAGAGCAGCGGGTAGGTGGATTGTGCGAATATAGCAGCTGTCGCTAATGCAACAAGTCCCATAGTTAGCAACCATTCCAGTTCACGCCCCCGCGATGAGACTTGTGCGGCAGACCACGCGTTGGCCAAAACAATAGCGGCTGGCACGCAGATCATTGATCCAAGACCATGGGCAATCATCCACGAACCGAATACGGCGAGGAAGCCCGAGCCCGTTTCTAGCGACAACACCATCGCACCCACCAGGCCAGATAGTGCGGGACCGAGCAATCCTGAGACTGCCCACAATCCGGTTAGCTCGCGAAGCTCGGAAATGTCGAGCTTTTCGGGAAACAGGCGACGCATCGCGATCAACACAACGAAGACCTCGCCTACGTTGACCATTCCCAAGAGTATTGCTGTGACGACCGCGTGGCCGCCGAGAAGGCACCCAATAACGACACCCAGAAAGAGAGCTATTGCGAACGGCGCGGCCTCGGTGCGTCGACGCAAGATCAGCGCCAGAATCAGTCCGTTCGGAAGCCAGATGGAAGCGATACCGCCACTATTGCTTGTAAACACGAGTGCCGACCATGCCATGATGGTCACTGCGCACATGGCGGTCACGGTTTTGATCGCGAACGTGCGAGAGATTGTTAGAGTTTGCATCTCGTCTCCAAAAAGGTCGACCGACTGATGCCGATAACCTGGAATAACGGTGGTTGCAGCCGATCCGCAGTTGCACATCCCAGCAGTGAAGAGTCTAGATGAGAAATATTGTGTCCAAATCTGGGACTGACGTGATTCGATCTAACACTCCGGTAAACCATGTCAGCATTGCAGATAACGCCGTCCCCGCCTCGCATGATCTCGGTCTCACTTGCTAATGATTACACATTACCTTACCGCCTGGCTTTGGTCCTCTTGTGTTCAGGGGCAAGCCAGTGCACCCCTTCCTTTATAGCATCGTTAAAGCGGTGACGTCGGAATCAACGTTCGATTCCGCTAGCGCGGCTTCGCCCCAACAGAACGAGCATCCAGGACTACGCGATTCCAGGCGCTCTGGCAGACGCAGTTGCAACGACGCGCACGGGTTGCGGATCCGGGATAACGGGTGCCAACGCTGAAACTGTCGCTCGCCCGGCATTCTCACCTCCAGCGGCTCGCGCATTTCGGCTCACATTAGAGACGATGAGAACGCACCGCTTTGAAACGGTCAAAGGCCAAGGCCGTCCAAACAGCCGGAGGAGCGGGTTTTACCGCCACTTGATCCCATGATCGTGGATAGCGTCACGACGCATGTGTGGACTGCGCGGTTCTAGGCGCTGCCCATTCGTTCGGTTTCAAATTGAGAAAAATCTCATCGAAGCACATGTGCGGCCTGCAACAGTCTATAAAGAGATTGTCGGCTCCATACCGACAAGCGCGACCACAGCGCTGATTATTCTGCTTAAGCTGGAAAATTGAGCGTGAATTGTCTCAAATTTTTGCTCATTGACGATGACCTTCTCTTCGCGGAAATTGTCACAGAGCTAGTGCAACTAGCCTTCCCGGGGTCGATGGTACGGCCAGTATCCGATGTTGCCGATTTCAACGCTGCGATCCATTCGCAGGCATTCGACTGTGTTATCACCGACTACAAGATGCCTTTGATTAATGGCATCGCGCTTTCTCACGATGTCAGAAACGAGTTTCCCTATCTTCCGATCGTCCTGATAACCGGCGCCGGCGACGAAGAGATCGCGACCCAGGCGCTGCTAGGCGGCGTTACCGACTATTTGCCCAAAGCCAAGACGAATGTCGGTTCGCTGCGTCGGACTCTCGAACGAGCGATAAAACTTTGCCAGCAGCGCCGCGTGATCGATGATCAGCGTCGAGAACTCGAAATGTTCGCCCACGCTCTGGCGCATGACTTCAAGCAGCCGCTTCGTCAGATCACAACGTTTGCGAAGTCGGTCTCGGCCGAACTTGATCAACATGGATCTACGCAGGTCCGCAAGCAACTTTCCTTCATGCGTAGCGCGGCAAACCGATTGACCGCGCTTGTCGAAGTACTTTCAGAATACACACTACTGGGTCGATCCCCAAAGTTAGAGAAGGTCTATGCCAAAAAGGTTGTAGCAGATGCAGTTTCAGCTTTAACCGGTTACATATCCGAAAGAAAAGGTATCGTTTCCAATCGAGCTGACGTGAGCTTCTATGGTAACTCAACAATGATGATATACGTCCTGCAGAATATTATATCTAATGGCTTGAAATTCAACCGCAGTTTAACACCCACTGTCGAAATTGACTCGATTAGCGATGGCTCACAATGCGAGATTTCGGTTAGCGACAATGGGATTGGAATTGAAGAAGGGCAGCGCGATGCCATTTTTTCGCCGCTGATGCGCCTCCATGCACAGGACGAATTTACAGGTACGGGACTGGGCCTAACACTTGCGCGTTGGGCACTCGCCAGCCAACATGGCTCAATCCGCTGCTGTGCCAACTCAGGTGAAGGATCGCGCTTCGTTATCACCATCCCGTGTGGTCAAAAGGAAGGTACGCGATAGGCCGCCTTTGATGAGCGCGCTCGATTAGCGGAGTAAATGGCAGTTTTTGAATAGGACAGGTTGGTCTATTTACGTCCCTCAGGCTTCTTCCTCTAATTTGAATGAGAGTTTTCCGCCAGCGTGACCAGGCTGAGCAATGCGATCCCTCGTTCGCACAACATCTGTTTCGTGGTCAGCATTTCGCCGAGCGAATGACCGAGCAGGTCAAGTCGCACGATTGCTTGCGTGTTGCCGTTCCGCGCATAGCAGAGCAGTTCGGCAGGACCGGGCCGCTCCACGCTCTTGCCCGATACGACGTTCCAGTGACATCAGGGTTTCGGCATGATTTCTATTACGCGTCGGAGTGAGCGCTTCAGCTCATAAACGCTATCCTTCTTAAGGCAGTATTTCCAGGCGTGGCGCCGAAAGGCGCGCTGAATATCAAGAGACGATGCAGAAGACGTCAGGACAACCAATGGGAAATGCCTATCGGTACGCGAGTTGAGTTCCGCTAGAAGCTGGAGCCCGTCCATTCGCGGCATTTGAAGATCAATCAGCGCGAGGCTGGGCACGATCGAGCCTGAATCTACAAGTGCGACGGCTTCGACGCCATTGCGAGCCCGTACAACTCTGCCGATCGACGGCAATTCGGCAAGTGCCTGCTCGATCAAATAGGCATCAGCGTCATCATCTTCGACCAGGAGTATTTCGATTAAATTCTTCTCAGAAGCCCGGGTGGCGGAGGGCTCGGGCCGTTTCAGATCATTTGGTTCCAGCGGACTCGTCGACGATGGCGGAACAGTGATTGCAGCTTCAACGTTCATCGGATGCTCCATGCGGGGCGTAAGGGACCATCGATACAAAACCGATACGCTTGACACGCCTATCCCCACTGTCGGCGGGTCTGACCATTCATTATAGAAGGTGGAAGGGGCCAAGCGCTGAATGTCACGTATCGCACCGATTCTAAAGGCCGGTTGATAAATAACTGAATCGAGGCCGTGTACCCATAACCGGGATTCCCAAGGCGGCGAGGTTCTGATTCAAGGTTTCCGGAAGGGAGCCTTTGGTGAGCCGCTACGATCTGACCGAGTTTGAATGGCGTGTGATTGCGCCGCTGCTGCCGAACAAGCCGCGCGGTGTGGCGCGGGTGGACGACCGTCGAGTGTTGAACGGCATCTTTTGGGTGCTGCGCT
>JANMZU010000531.1:0-1542 GCA_031383585.1 Betaproteobacteria bacterium | reverse complement strand
AGCTTGAGCACATCACGGCAACTCGCCAATTCGCCCAGCTTATGAAGTGTCACCGCAAGGTCGTTGCGGATGCGCCCTTCGTCTAGCCAGTAAAGTGATCGCTTGCAATCTTTAAGCAGCGGCTCCAGCATGGCGCGCGCTTCGGCAAACTTCTTGCCGTCGTAAAGGCGTTTGAACGAGTTGCGTGTCGCCGCTACTGCTTTTTCGCGGCAGGCGGGGGCAGGCTGGAAGTACGTTGCCTCGAAACTTGCACGCATGCCGCAGTAGAAGCTGCATGATCCTGACTCGCTGCCCTTGACCTCGATTCCCGCTGGTGTCGCTGTCATGGTGACGACGCAAGGTGTCTTTTCTTCCGCCCCCTCCAGGCTGGCGCGACCGCGGCGAAGCTCGCGTTCGACTTGAAGCTCACCCTCAAGCGAACAGGTATGCCCGTTGTCACCCACCGATTCGAGCACGAACGACAGCGCACTGCCCTTGCCTGGCTTCAGGATAAGCTGGCCCCGGTTTTGCTCGCTGATGTATTCACCGGGCTTCAACGCGGGAAAACTAACCTGTGCAGCTGCGTGCAGGCTGCAAAGTGTGGTGGCGATAATGACAACGGACGCCGATGCCATGGAAGAAGCGAATCGTGGAAATTTGTGTTTCATTTATCGAACTTTGCAGATGATTAATGGGATTAGACGAGCCGGGAATTGGCCTGGCATCCTGCTAACCGGAGTTATCAAGGATAATGCGTTCTCGCGCAACCGACCATGAGGGCCAGCGGCCCCGAGTTTGAACGATTCCCACCCGAATTTCCCCACCTGAGCATTTATGAAAAAATTCCTTCCCCTCCTGATGCTTTGCGCCATCCCTTTCAGCGGCTGCGCAACTATCGACGCTGTCGTCAATATTGAAGAGCCCGCCTATAAAGTCATCAAGCAGGACGGCGACTTTGAATTGCGCGAATACGGCGCGATGATCATTGCCGAGGCAACCGTGTCGGGCTCGCTTGATGAAGCCAGCGGCCGTGGTTTCCGCGTCATCGCCGACTACATCTTTGGCAACAACATCGCAAGCGGTGCGACACCGAGTGAAAAAATCGCCATGACCGCACCGGTGACCATGACCGCCGCCAACCAGTCGAGCGAGAAGATCGCCATGACCGCGCCGGTGACGATGTCGGCGGGAGACGCAGCGCCAGACACCTGGCGCATGCATTTTGTGATGCCGAGCAAGTACACCATGGCCAGCCTGCCCGCACCAAAAAATCCAGCGGTGAAATTGCGCCAGGTCGCTGGTCAACGCGTTGCCGTAAATCGATTTTCCGGTTTTTCCGGTGAGCAAAAGGTGGCAGACAAGACAGCACAACTCAACGAGTGGATGGCGCGAGCAAGCCTGGCACCATCCGGCAAAGCGCAACTCGCGCGCTACAACATGCCGCTCACACCGCCGCCATTGCGACGTAACGAGATTCTGATTCCCGTGCAGTAGTTGCGCGTGGGTTCTCTCCGGCGCCGCGTCAAGGACGGTATGCGTAATCTCTACCAGCCGCTGCTAATC